>JBBRVA010000174.1:0-11618 GCA_038247295.1 Caldilineales bacterium
GGAAACTAGCGATTGGATGATTAGGTGATTGAGCTTGTCGAAATCACCCAATCATCCAATTATTGATAGCCACGGATCTGTTTGAAGATCGAACTGAGCGAAGCTGCATTGGCATCGAAGACGCGGCCGCCGGTTTCTTCCGCAATCGCTTCCATTTCGTCTATGCTCGAATCCCCAAAGAGAATCGTAAACGTGCGCACGGCTTTCGTCTGGGCTGGCAGCGCGCGATAATAGTTCAGAAAACCGTCTAACGAATCGCCCTCTGTATTTTCGCCGTCGCTCATCAGCACAATCGAGTAATAGCGCTCCGGATCTTGTTGCAGAGCTTGCGCAACCTGGGCGTAGGCGTCCTCCAGCGAAGAAAAGATGGCCGTGCCGCCGTTGGCGCTGAGCGCCTCGACATAGTCGCGCACGACCGTCATATCCTGGCTTTGGCTGTCGGTGGCGTCAATCACAAATTCACGCCGATCAACGACGCCGCTGCTAAACGGAATCATCGTAATCCGTTCGCGGCTGCGGAAGCGCGAAAATTGGCCGGTCAAGCTCTGATCGACACCGGTCAAGTTGACGAGGGCGGCTTTCAAATCCGCCAGGCGTTCCCCTTCCATCGAGCCACTCACATCCAGCACAAAGAAGGCATGGGCCGGCACGCGTTGTTCATCCAGGTAGGCAAAGAGCAGACTGTCAATCACTTGGGCGTTGTTAGGAAAGGGCAGTTCGACCAACAGTTGGCTGGAAAATTTGTCGCTCAACTTCACCTCAGGAATTACAGGGCGACGCAACGTGCGCTCCATTAATGTTTGCTGAAATTCGGGTGTGCGCAGATACGCAACCAACTTGTCATACTGTTCGCGCTTGTCGCCATTGATCAGCATCAGCGGATAGTCGGCGGTGATAATCCCTTCTTTGGGGTAGATCAGCACCAACTTTTCATTTAATTGATTGCCTTCGTTGAGACCCAGCAACACTGATTCATAGTTTACCATGCCATCCAGCGTCGTTTGTTCGCGCACGTAGCTTTCGGCCAGCCAGCCCGAACTGCCGGCGGTGAGGGTTTGGCCTTTAAACAACCCCTTCATCGCGGCGGCATCAATCTGATCAACTTGCAACGCATCGCCACCCCCGGCAAAGGCGGCCGCCACGCCCACCAATGCCGTAAAACCGGAATTGGAGGAAGCCGGATTGGTCATGGCGTAGTGAAGTTCGCCACTTTCTGCCTTGGCGGCAATGTCGCGCCAGGTAATATTGGTGTTATCGACCCAGCCAAAGGCACGCGCCTTGCTTTCTTTGACGCCCATGACCACGGGGGAGAGCATAATCTTTTCCTGGGCCAACACGCGCGCATTGGCGCCTTGCAGCAGCGTCAGATATTTACCATGCGAGAACCAGGCCAGGTCGGTCGCTTCACCCGCCATCAAGGCCTCGGCGCCATCCAAGGTGCCGGTATATTTCATTTCCAGCTGCAGACCGGTTTCATTCTGAATCTGGTCAAAAAGCGGCTCCAAATCGCGCAATTCAGAACCGGCCAACACCGTCAACGTCTCGCCGTCGTTACCACAGGCGGATACTGCGCCCCCCGTCACCAGCAGGACGACGAGCAGCAGGGGTAAAATTTGCCGAACCCGCAAAATATACTGCATAAGTCAATCAATCCCTTTATTGAAATTTTAGATTTCGGCATCCAAAATCTAAAATCCAAGCTTAAATGCGAATGACGCCATCATCCTGCACGGCCATGTCGATGTTGGCCGTGGCTTCACCGGCAACTTCCGTGCGCACGCGGTCGAGGTAACCTTGCGATTTTTGCACTTCGCCCGCCAGCGCATTGACTGTCTTCTGCATGGAATCGAGCGCTTTCACTTTATAGTCCGAGATCATATCCATGGTCTGGTAGATGTTGTTAAAGGCAATTTGCAGCTTCTCCAAACTGACGGACGAATCGGCAGCCTGTTGGTAGACCTGGGCCGTTTGCTTCTTGAGCAGCACCGAAGTGGAGGCAATCAGGTTGCTGGTGGTCGTGTTGAGCGCGCTAATCTGGTCGAGCACCAGCTTTTCATTGGCCAATGCCTGCGCCACAATGACAGCCGTGCGCAGCGCCGAGACGGTCGTGGTCGTCGCGCGATCGACACCCTTGATTAACTCCAGGTTGTTCTTGCGGATCATGTCGAGCGCCAGATAGCCCTGAATGCTAACCGCCAGTTGGGTGAGCAGGTCCTGGACTTTTTGCCGCACAAAAAAGAGCATCTCTTCGCGCACAATGCGCGCCTTTTGCGGATTTTCCCGCTCAATCTGAGCCACTCGTTGCTCAATCGCGGCGTCGATTTGGCGGCCCACATAAATATATTGCTGCAAGCGCTGCATGATGTTCCAGAGGTTGACCTTTTCCTCTTCCAGCGCGGCATTATCCTTGCGCAGCTCATCCTGGCTGCGATAGAGCGAGTTGATAATCGTGTTAATGTGCTGCTGCGATGACTGATATTTCAGAAAGTAATCGCGCAGCCGGTCGCCCGTGCCGCCTGGCAACAGCCCGAAGAGGCGCTTCGGTGCCAGCAGATCGCCCTGCCGCGAGGGATCGAGGTCTTCCACCGTTTTGCGCAGATCGGTCAAACTCTTGGCCACAAAGGAGGTGTCGTTGAAGATACCACCCTGCATCGCATTGACTGGCTTATCCAACATGCGGTTGGAAAGTGCGGCGGAAGCGCGAATATCTTGCGTACCCAGATTGTGAATTGCTTGCAGTTTTTCCGTAAAGGGTTCGCTATTGAGCGGACTGTTGATTACGGTATTAACAAATTCAGTCACCTTGGCATCCAATTTGGGCAAGACATCGGGCTCCAACGGCACCATATCGGTGGCCTTGGCTTGCTGAATCGGTGCGACGGGTTGGGGCGGCGTCAACGTTTCCGGTGGCGTCAGGGTTTCGGGTGGCGTTAGTGCTTCGGTCATAAGATTGCTCCTTGGTTTGTTAGTCTTGAGTCCTGAGTTCGAAGTCTGAAGCTTGAGCGTGTAGACGTTGGACTCAAGACTGCGGACTGCTAATTATATTTCGCTTCGATCTGTTGGATCATGCCTTCCAGAACTTCGTAGCTGGGCGGTTCAATCACATTGATCAGATTCTGGGGTAGTTCAATATTGTGTTGTTGCCAAAATTCCTGTTGATAGGCCAGATTGCTGTTGCGGAAGCCATACTCGATTTCTAGTTTTTGTAACTCCGCGTCATTTTTTAAGGCTTCGCCCAATTTCTCGGCATTGGCATTAAAGGTGACTAAAATGTGCTTTGTGTACAGATTGGGTTCAGGGTAGAGTAGTACCATTTCGTCGCTCATGCTGCCCCCGGCGCGCACCGTCTGCGTGACGAACTGTGCTTCGTAGATCATCACCATCGGCGCTTTGCCCATGCCCATCACTAGATAATCTTCAAAGGGCACTTCCGACGAATACTCGGTAAAGCCTTGCTCCAGGAAGAGTTTTTCCAGGCTGGCCAACAGATCTGGGCTATAGTTACTTTGAATAATACTGTTGTTGTTCAACACGTAGCTGCTCAACGCCAGATACATCGCCGCCGAGTTGGATCGCCGCACATCAGTCGAAGTGATAAGGATGCGCTTGTTAACATCATATGCTTCATTGTTCTTCAAGTCGCTCCACCGCACATTGTTCTCCACGGCCTTCAGATATTCGGCCATGTTCAGGGTGTAATAGGCACCTTCATTTTTGGCCATGCCATTGGCAACCAGAATTTCGGCAATTGGCTGCCAGGTGGCAATCGCCATCGGCGTAAAGAAGACATCGTACGCCTTGCTACCCGGCTTTTCAGCCTGAATTTTCTGGGCACCAGGGATACCCGCTGGAAAGCCAAAATCGTACGTGCCATTGTTGAGCTTGGCGGCAATCTCGCGCGAACCAGCTTTTTCAATTTCTACTTGGAGGCTGAGGCGGCGCAAGGCTGCAATGACACGTTCGTCCCGGAAAAACTCTTCCTTTTCCGAACCGATCAACCCGCGGATGGTGATAACTTGGCGGGCGCGCAGCGCACCACTGGCTGAATACCAAATGCCTGCGCCCACACCCACAAGTAGAATCAGACTCAAGATTGGTCCGAGCAACCGTCGTAATGATGAATTTTGAGTACGTACGCTGATTGACATGCATGAAATCCTTCGTGTAATTTCGCCATTGGTGGTGACAGGTTCAATCATTTATGCCCGTCCCAGCGAAAAATAGGGTAACGCTACATATTCTCTACGTAAAAAGCTCCGAGTAGTTTCCAGCCATATGTTGGGTTAAAACTACACTTGCGCATCGATAGAAAGTGGGCAAATTAACAACCTATGCGCTAGACCGTAGCCCTGTTGCTTACTGTTTATGGATGAACGACTACATTTTCAGTTTAGCACGAAGCGAATTTTTATACCGGGAATTTTTCCGATATTTAGCTGACTTTTTGCCGAAAGGGCTGACTCATTCAGTATATGCGCGCTCGTTTAACAATAGATTAACAATCAATTAGCTTCTTGATGATAAGCGTCTGGCTAAGGAATGATACGTAAGCACCTTAGACAAAGTTTGCGATTGGAGATTAGATCGACGAATCGCGTAAGCTCCAAGCGCAACTATTCATACGATTTAATGACGAAGCCCAAACTAGCGCAACGAAATAAATCTTTAATTGCCTATTAATTATGGGCCTACATTTATAACAAATTATTGTTACGGTCTGAACATTCTCTTTATATTTTCCTGACATACTGAACTAGCACATGACATTGACTATACCCACAAATAATCGCTTGCAAAGAGGAGCCCATGCCATTGTTGGAGATTCAGGATCTCAGTGTTGTTTATCCGAACGGCACCCAAGCGCTGAAATCGATCACAATGCACGCCGAAGCAGGGGAGATTGTCGCCATCATTGGACGCTCCGGCGCCGGCAAATCAACGCTATTACGCTGTATCAATGGCTTGCAAGCCACTACGGCGGGCAAGATTATGTTAGACGGTGACGAAATCACCGCCGCCAGCGAAGCCGAACTGGGTAAAATCCGCCGCAAGATCGGCTTTATCTGGCAGGAATACAACTTGGTTGAGCGTTTGCCAGCCATCACCAATGTGTTAACCGGGCGTCTGGGCTACAACCCAGCGTGGCAGAGTGCCTTTGGTTTTTTCGATAGTGTGGAGCGCGCAATTGCCCTCCACAATCTGGAGCGGGTGAACTTGCTCCACCGCGCCTATCACCGTGCGGATCGTCTGTCTGGTGGTGAAAAACAACGTGTCGCCATTGCACGCGCCATGTCCCAGCAACCCAAGATTGTCCTAGCCGATGAACCCGTGGCCAGCCTCGACCCTGAGTTGGCCGAACAAGTGATGAGTGTCCTGGCGCGCGTGGCGCGCGAGGATGGTGTGTTGACCTTGATCAACATCCATCATGTTGAGCTGGCCAAGCGCTTTGCCGATCGCTTGGTGGGCGTTGCCCAGGGCGGCGTAGTCTTTGACGGTCCGCCGGCGGCATTAGATGAGTACGCATTAAACCAAATCTACCGCTTTGATGCAGCTACCTTGCGGGCACCGATTGGATAAGTGCCGATCCACAAACCTGTTGTGCTGACCGGTTACCGGTTGAGACGGCAGATGAACCCAGCGTTTGACGGATAATTTTAAGAGAGGAAGCGCCATGACGACAGAACCATTACGTGTAAGACGCGCCGTGTCAAGCGCACCTGAAATGCAGCCGGAACAACTCCGTTCCGACCTGTTGCAGCCGTGGCCGCGCATCACGTGGCGCACGACCGTAACCATTTTGCTTTTGTTTGGCGTGTTAATCTGGGGGGTGAACGGCACCAATGCGCGGCCTGGCGAACTGGTAGAGGGCATTCCCAATATTCTAGATTTTATTCGCCGCCTCTTTCCACCCCGTTTTGACCTGATCCCGGTGACGCTGGCGCTGCCTTCCTTCCAACTGCTTGGGCTTACCGTACCCACGATTGGGTTTCCCAGCAGCGCGATTCTCTTGCCCGAAGTGCTCTTTGCCATTATCGAAACGGTGCAAATGGCGCTGATCGGCTCGGTGATTGGCATTATGCTAGCCGCGCCCTTTGGTCTACTGGCCGCGCGCAATACCTCGCCCCATCCCTGGATCTATCAGGGGACACGTATGTTTCTCAATGCCAACCGTGCCCTGCCGGAAATTGTTTATGCACTTATCTTTGTCGCGGCAGTGGGGCTTGGCCCTTTTGGCGGTGTGCTGGCATTGGCAATTGGTTCGATTGGCTCGATTGGTAAACTCTACGCCGAAGCGATTGAACAGATTGACCCGCAACAGGTGCTGGCTGTCCGGGCTACCGGGGCCAATCCACTGTTGACCTTTTTCTATGCGGTGATCCCCCAAGCGTTGCCCGTCATTGCATCCTATTCTTTGCTGCTCTTTGAAGGCAACATCCGTCATGCCAGTATCCTGGGTATCGTTGGCGCCGGTGGGATCGGCTTTATCATCAGCAAATATATGGCTCTATTTCAATATACCCGGCTCATGGGTGCGGTCATTCTCATGATTTTGACCGTCACGGTAATCGACCGCATCAGTGATTCCCTGCGCAAAAAAATTATTTAAATTATCAACCAAAAAGGAAAGTTCTAACCATGAAACGTCAATTGCTCATTGTAAGCCTGTTGTTGGCGCTTACTACGTTGTTTAGCGCTTGTGTCGTGCCCGTTGCCCCAGCAGCATCAGCGACAGCAGAAGCCCCCGCGGCGCAAGTTGCGGAAGGCGATCGCACCGACTGGCCAGAAACCTTCCGCGTCGGATTCTTTGCCAGCGATGATGCGGAAAAGACCTTGAAGGACAATGAACCTTTCCGCCTCTACATGGAAGAGCAGTTGGGTGTCCCGGTTGAACTCTTCACCGGCACCAGCTACAGCGCCGTGATCGAAGCGATGCGCGCCGACCGCGTGGAAGCAATGTTGGTTGGCCCCTTTGCCTATGTATTAGCCGTCCAAGAGGCACAAGCCGAAGCACTTGGCGTCAACGTCGGGCTAGAGGCGGATGCCACTACCTACGACCCGGATGCGCCGACCCACTATTACAGCACAATTTTTACCAAGAAGGGTTCGGGGATTGTCACGCTGGAAGATCTAAAGGGCAAAGATTTCACCTTTGTGGATCCGGCTTCTACCTCCGGTCACCTGGCGCCCAAGACCTTGTTGATTAAGAATGGGATCAACCCAGACACCGATATGAAGACGGTCTTTGCCGGTAGCCATCCCTCTGCGGTGCTGGCCGTCTGGAACGACCAAGCGCCGGCCGGGGCCACTTTTGAGAACAATCTCTATACCTTGGCCGAAGAAGGTCAGATTGAATTCTGCGGCTTTGCGGATGGCAAGACAGCCGTTAAGCGCACGCCGGAAGAGATCAAGGCGGTGTATGATGCGTGCCCGGATGGCAGTTTGGTCATTATCGCCTATTCTGACGAAATTCCCAGCACGCCCTTCGCGATCCGCAACAATCTGCCAGATTCCTTCAAAACAGCCGTCAAAGATGCCTTGTTGGCAATCAAGGACAGCGACGAGTTAATCGTCCAAATGGCTGGTTGGTATGTCGACCCGTCGGCTGCGCTGGGCTTAGAGACACTGGATCAGTATTACAACAGCCTGCGCGATATCGCCAAGTTATTGGACCTGGATCTGAAAGAACTGGCGAAGTAGAACATAAAACGTGTTGCGTGCTACAGCTGGTGTCATGGCACGCAACACGAGCTTTTCTCTTAAGCTCATCCTTGAAAATATAAAGCGAATGACATCTAATCAAGCTTTTACCGACCAAAGTGTCTATCTGTCAATTCTAACCGCAACCCCGGCCCAGGAAGTAAAGTATTTTGTCGAAGCGTTGCTGGCGCGCTCGTCCGCCGTACAAGTTGCTGTACAAGTTATCAACAGTCGCACTGGATTAGCAATGTTGCCCTTTACCGATAGCGTTAAGGGCATCACCTTTCATTTGGGCGAAACCCTGCTGGCTGAAGCCCATGTACGGGTGGGCGACCAAGCCGGCTATGCCGCTTGCCTTGGTCGCGATCTAGAGCAGGCAATTGCGCTGGCGATTGTCGATGCCCTGATGCAAAGCAAGGCGGCAACGGCCAAAGCAGAACAACGGGCCATCCTAGACTTTGTAGCTACTGCTGCCCAACAGCAACAGGCAGAGGAGATGGCGCTGCTCGAAAAAATTGAAGCAACTCGCGTCGAACTGGAAACCTTCTAATGACAATTTTATCCGTTGCTAGCCCCCATTCCCAATCAACACCGGCTGAAGCAATGGCGCGGGCGACGTTTCAAACTTTGTTAGCGGCCCTGAGCAACCCAGGCCGCATTTTTACCCTCCCTGGCATAGCGCCCTCTACCCAGGAAAGTTGCCATCAGATTGGTCTGACACTGCTCGACTTGGAGACCAGCTTTTTTACGTCCGACCGCCTGCTGCGGCGCAATTTAGAGCAAAGCGGGGCGCGCTTTCTGATTGCTTCGAGCGCGTCCTATCTCTTTTTCCCAGAGAGCGATGCATTTGAGGCTATGGCGCGCCAAACTATCGATATTATTGCCTATGCGACCGTTGGCACAATGGCCGACCCCGACGAAGGGGCAACGGTGATCGTCGCTTGTCGCTTGGGTCAGGGCCAGGCGTTGCGGCTGCGCGGACCTGGGATAGCGCATGCGATTGAACTGCGCGTGAATGGTCTGCCGGTCGAATTCTGGCAACTGCGCGCCGCCAAGATCAATTATCCGCTTGGCATTGATCTCTTTTTGGTTGATGGTGGACAGCTAGTTGGCTTGCCAAGAACAACAACGGTGGAGATTGAATAAACTAGTACACTTGGGCGTAAGTAAGACAGTGAATCAGTAGGACAGTAGAACAGTGTTTGTACTGTCTCACTGTCCTACTGATTCACTACTGATTCACCGGAGAATAGTATGGTTATTTCCGCCCAAGTGTACTAGTACTCTACGCCGTAGGGCTATTTATGCAATTATTGACACCCAACTGTACTGACAGCGATTGAAATAGCGAGCGAATAAATCAATGGCTTATGTTGCAACCAGGGGTGGTGAAAACGCCATCCAACAATCCGAACAGCTTTTCCATGACTTGCGCGGCCCAGTCACCGCGGAGTTTATCCAGACATTGCTACAGACCATGCCCTATCTGGTTGACCGGGTGATGAGTGATGCCGGTCTTTATGCGCCGGAATTGGCCGCCTTGGCCCTTGCCCAGAGTGGCGGCGATTTATACGAGAGCGTGCTACTTTTGCGTGCCTACTGTTCCACGCAGCCGCGCCTCACCTATGCCCAACCCGTACAAAGCGCCGATATGTTCACCGTGCGCCGCATTTCAGCGGCCTTCAAAGAGATTCCCGGTGGGCAAGTGCTGGGACCCTCGCTCGATTATAGCCATCGCCTGTTGCGCTTCGATCTGCTGGACAACACACACGAGCAATCGCCCGTAAAGCCTGCCGCACAGCCAGCCCACAAAGTTTACCCAACCGTTGTCGCCTGGCAGCGCGACCAGGATCTGATTGAGAAGTTACCGGCGCAGCAACCCTTCGATTCGCTCGCGACACCGGATATTACCCGCGAGCCGATCAGTTTTCCAGCGCCGCGCGCCCACCGATTACAGGCGCTGGCCCGCGCCGACACCGGCGGGACGCTGGCGCTGGGGTATGCCTCTATGCGCGGCTATGGTCTTACCCACCCCACAATCAACGAGTTGCGCCTGGCCTATGCAGATGTCAAGCTGACCCACCCGCTTACCGGCAAACCCTTTAGCGCTGGACGTGTGCGCGTGAGCCAAGCAGAGGTAGTTAGCACGGGTGGTGGTACGCCGGAAAAGCCGATGCTAGAGCTGGGATTTTGCGCCACCCTCGGCTGGAACGAAGTCAAAGTGATTGCCGCCTCTATGCTCGATTTGGAGATGGACAAGCCGAATCCCCATCCGGCGCATAAAGAGGAATTTGTGCTCTATCACACCGAGGCGGTCGAGGGCTCCGGCTTTTGTATCCACTTTAAGCTGCCCCATTATGTCACTTTTAGCAGCAGCATGGACAACATCCGCAACGTGCGCGAGTCGCAGACCCGTGGCATGTTTGAAGGCATCTTTGTCCAGACGATCGCCAAACCCTCCGCCGGCAACCCGGCCGAATCGGCCAATGGACATGATAACAACCACAATGGTTACACGCCAGCGGCCCAGCCCGGCCAGAAAGCAGCCATACAAAAAGAGGACACAGCATGAGTAGACTCAGCCAACTGGCCGCGCCCTATACCGCCACCCAGCAGAGTGGCTATTCCTACGGCTTTCTGGATGAGTTTGCCAAACGCGAGATCCGCCGCCGCACCCTCAAAGCTGTCGCGATTCCCGGTTATCAGGTGCCGTATGCCAGCCGTGAATTGCCGATTGCGCGTGGCTGGGGCACCGGTGGCCTGCAAGTGACGCTGAGTGTGGCTGGCCCCGACAGCGTGATCAAGGTGATCGACCAAGGCGCCGATGACTCGGTCAACGCCGCTAATCTGCGCCGTTTCATCGCCCGCATGACCGCGGCTCAGACGACCACCGACACCCTGGCCGCCACGATCATCCAAAGCCGCCATCGCATTCCAGAGGAGAGGCTGCGCAATGATCAATTGTTGGTCTTGCAAGTGCCCGATCCCGAACCGTTGCGCGGCGTGCAGCCCAACATGTCGCAGGCGCGCGTTATGCACGGCGACGCCGATTACAGCCAGATGTGGCTTACCCTTTACGAGCAATTGGTCTTTTTTGGGCGCTTCATGCAAGGGGCCAGCTATCCATCGCTGGTGCATGGCCGCTACCTCATCTCGCCCAGCCCGATTCCACGCTGGGATACCCCCAAGTTGCATCAGGCCGCCCATCTCACCCTGCTTTCGGCAGGACGGGAAAAGCGCCTTTATGCGGTGCCGCCCTACACCGATGTGCGTCCGATTGAGTTTGACGATGTTTTCTTCCAGGTGGAGGCACAGGCGAGCTGGCGCTGTCGACAGAGTGGCGCACAGCACAAATTTATGAACGAATTACCCCAGGCGGATGGTTCTGTACTCTACGAGCTATCAGACACCAGTTACGCCGCCAAGTTGGTGGCGCAGCACGCCGGCCAACCAGTAACGATTGGACCGACCTATTTTGACGATCAGGGACAGTTTTATCATGCAGGATTTTTAAAGTAAATCAGGATTCTTACAGTAAAGAAGGAAAAGGAGATTACCATGTTTACACGTGCTCGACTGCTACTGGTTACCATTTTGCTGCTGACCACGGTTGGCCATGCCGCGGCGCAAAGCACAGGCGGCGCAGAATTGATCGGCTATGCCGAGTTGCCCGCTGACACCTTTGCCCCCGGCCCGGATTCTGGTCAATTTGAGGGCACCGGCGGCCGCGGTGCAGATGTCAAGGATAATAACGAGATCATTTGGTTGAAGCTGGCGCCCCCGTTGACCTTGGCCGAAGGCGTCGGCATGGCGCAGTAACTATAACGATCCACAGATACTTTAACCTAGCCCAGTCTGGCGTAAATAAATGTAGGAATGTAATTAGGTGCTTATGCTTCATCGTGAGAGTTTATCTGCCC
>JBBRVA010000175.1:0-11593 GCA_038247295.1 Caldilineales bacterium
CACCTGGAGGATCACAGTATGAACATTCCCGCCGTCAATACTCTGCTCGACTTTAGCGGCAAAGTCGTCCTTGTTACGGGCAGTGGCAGCGGTGTGGGGCAGGGCATTGCGGCTCGCTTTGCCGAAGCGGGCGCTAAAGTGATTGTTCATTACGGGTCAAGCGATGTTGGCGCCCAAGCCTTAGTGCAACAAATCGTCGCGCGTGGCGGCACCGCAGTGGCCGCGCAAGCGGATCTGACCCAGGTCGAGGATGTGGTCCGCCTGATCGTACAGACAGTGGACGCTTTTGGCCGGCTGGATGTGCTGATCAACAACGCGGGCACCTATCCGTTGGCCAGTGTATTGGCGATGACGCCGATTGAATGGGATGCTGTAATTAACGCCAATTTGCGCAGCGTTTTTCTTTGCACCCAGGCTGCGGCCAAACAGATGATTGTCCAGGGCAGCGGCGGTGCGATTGTCAACATTACTTCAATTGAGGCCGAACATCCCGCACCGCAGCACAGCCACTACAACGCGGCTAAAGCAGGTGTATTGATGTATACGCGCGCAGCGGCAGCGGAATTGGGCAACCACAATATTCGTGTCAACGCCGTCGCCCCGGGCTTGATCTGGCGGGCGGGCATCGAGCAAGCCTGGCCGGACGGCGTTGCCCGTTGGCAACAAGCGGCCCCCCTCCAACGTCTAGGGCAACCTGAAGATGTGGCTGACGCCTGTCTCTTCCTCGCCTCGCCCGCTGCCCGCTGGATCACCGGCGCCAGCCTAACGGTGGACGGCGGCGTGATGACGACCCCGATCTTTTAAGCAACACGAAGAACAACCGACGCCGCAGTAGTCCAGTGCTGTATACGTAACTAGGCAGTGGACAGTGAGACAGTAAAACAGTAAGGCAGTGGGACAGTGAGACAGTGTTTAACCTGTCCCACTGCCCTAGCTGCCTGCGTTACTGCCAACGGCTTGCAGCGGTTCGGCCATATGCACTTGATACCGCTCCACCAGTGGCGTCGCATGGCGCTGAAGGATGCCTTGCGTATCAAAGGCGCTGTCGTATAACCCCAGGTGGATCAGGTAATCCTGCACCGGCCGGCGGCCACGTCGGTAAAGCCAGTCGACCATCGTAAAACAAGGGAACCAAGTATAACCGATCACCGGCACGCCCTGACGGCGCAGTTCGCGCACCGTTAGGATGGTCTCATCCATCCACTGGGATCGTGCATCAAGGCTGCCTTTGGCGGACGTTTCCGTTACCATCACTGGCCGGCCGTAGCGCTGATAGGTAGCGACGATCACCTCGGCAATGGTCGCCCCGTGTGTGCGCCGATTGCGGCGCAAAAGCCCACTGCTACGCCGTGCCGCCAACTCGCCATAGGCCCAAGGATAAAAGTTGGCACCCAGGATGTCGTAATCAATCGCCTGCGCGCGCAACCAGGCCAGATCGCGCTCGTCGACGCCGTGGTGATGCAAAAAGGCGCGCAGCGGATGATCGTCATCGACGCGACCGGTGGTTAAGTCCAAGCTCAAGTATTGCTGCGCGTTGATGCGGGCGATCAAGGGTTTTAGATCGGTGGCATGGGTCCAGAAATGGCGCAATGCCTCCACCTGCACTGTAATGGCGTCGGACTGCTCGGCTTGCAACGCCTGCACGGTAAGGACAATGCCTTTGGCGATTGCGATCATCACCTTCATCGCGCCATCATCACCGGTGAGATAGGGCGGCCATTCGCCGCGAAAACCGCTCCATTCGGCGCTCAGCACCGGCTCGTTGTAAGGGGTATAGTAGCGCACCAGCGACTTGTAACGCGCCGCGACGGCGCGGGCATATTCGGCCACCAAGGTTGGATACTGGCTGTGGATAAAGCTGTTGTCCAGCCAGAGCGGCGTGCCGTAGTGCATCAGATCCAAGATTGGGATCAAGCCCTTAACGTTGACCATATAGTCGAGCACTTGATCCACCCAGCCCCAATCCCACTGATCGGGCCGGGGCTGGACGCGATACCAGGGAATGCCCCAGCGCACCGCCTGCACACCCGTTGCAGCCACCAGATCGAGATCAGTTTTCCACTGTTGGTAATGTTGGGTTAGCGTGTATTCATCCAGCGCGCGCAAACCGGGGCGGGCTTGCGGAATAAAGGTGTTTTCGATGCCGGTTGCCCAGCAGAAGTTGGGATCGATCGATTGGGCTAAGGCTTGCATTATGCTGGTAATCTATTACGGTCTGATTTCATAGAAGCTTATACCAACTCGATACGTAGTTTCTTGCCTACGGCCAGCGCCGCGCGTTCCAACGTTTGTAGGGTCACGGAAGCATTCGTTGGATCAAGCAAGCGGTTTAAGGCGGCACGGCTTGTTTGCATTTTTACCGCCATCGCAGTTTTGGTTAATTGATGGCGTTCCATCTCTTGTTGAATTTGAAACGCAAGGACACGTTTTAGAGCAGCGGCCTCTACCTCGGCCAAGATACCTTCTTCGCGCAAAAAGTCATCAAAGTCGCTACCAATATGTCTATTCATAATCGGAATCCTCCCTTTGCACATGGCTCAAGCGTCGGCGTGCCGTTTCTAGTTCATTTGGTGGGGTTTTCTGCGCTTGCTTGACAAAAGCATGCAAGAGCACCATGTAACCATCCAGTGTGGTGAAGAATACCCGTGCAATTCCGTTGCGGATAGATGAACGGACTTCCCATAAATCTGGTTCCAATTTTCTCACGAGTGGCATGCCTAACGGCCAACCAAATTGAACAGCTTTAATATCTTCCCCGATTACTCTTCGCACATCAGGATCAAGACGTTTAAGCCAATTCCGCACCGGCTCATTGCCGCTGTCGGTCTGGTAAAACTTCACTTTGAGCACTAGATCTTTATCATCCACCGGAATGTGCCACAATAGCGTACCAAAAATGATTCACTTTGTCAATAACGAAAAATCTTGCCTACCCTTGATGCCCAATTCGCAAGGCGCTGAACAACCGGCTGGAGAGTGCACGTAAGATCACGACTAGCTCGATCAAGATCATCACGCCGGCAAAGAGCAGGGCCAGGGCGGTAATTTGCGCTTGTGGAATCACGGGGATCAGGGGCGGCAGGGGAATGCCCGGCTGGCCACCGACACGGAAGAAGGGTGAGAAAAGTTGCGACGTGGCCGCACCAATCCACCAACCGCTGGCCACGCCAAAGAGGATGAGCAGCAAATATTCGATAATGACCTGCGTTAACACCTGGCCTTTGTAGAGGCCAATCGCGCGCAGCACGCCAAATTGGTAGAGGCGGTCTTGCAGCGAGGCATAGCTGTAAATGAGCAACGCCAGCGCCGCCATGCCCGCCGCAGCCAAGAAGCCAACCGAGAGCGTGCCAAAGATGCCCACCCGCTCAAACTTGGCCTGCTCTGCGGCGATCAACGCCTGGGCATCGCGCTGCTGGGCGGCCTTGACGCCGGTATTAATTTCCACGGCGCGGAAAAATTCCTGTTGTGCGGTGGCCGGGTCGCGCCCATCCAGACGGTGCGGATCCATGCGCAGCCAGACGTGATAGGGGAAGGTGGCGCCAGCAATCAGAAAGATTTGTTCCAGGTTGCCGATCACGGTGATACCTTCCTCGGGGTCAGCTTCGTCGAAGACAGTGGGAAAATAGCGGTAGATGCCAGCGATCTTAAAGAGGCCAGGAATGGTGAGGCCGTCGCCTACTGTTACGGCAATTTGCACGGTGTCGCCAATACTGTGGTGCGTCTCGGCTAGATAGCGTTCTGGCACTAAGATGCCATCGTCCGCCGCGGCCAGCCGGTTCATTAGTGCGCCCAGCGATTCGGGGGCAAAGTCGGGTCGAAACCAGGCCACGGTGGGAAACTCGGCCCGATCAACGCCGAGGAAATAGCCGCGCATCTCCTGCTCGCTGCCCATGCCAATCCGGGCGCGATATTGGCCCACCCGGCCCACCTGTTCTACGCCTTCTAGTTCGGTAAATTCCGCATTGGTAGGGATCCAAGAGGTATCAACTTCAGCTTCTTCGCCTGCTCCACCCGTGCCACCCGTTGCGCCGTCGGCTTCGATATAGGGCAGAAAAGAGATATCCGCCCCCACGCTGTAATAGATGCGATCCTCCAGCCATTGGTCCAAACTGGCCGCCAGCGAAGAGGTGTAGATGCCCAGTGCCAGCGAGACGATCATCAGCAGCAGCGCGTTGGTATAGCCATGACCGTAGCGGCCCAATTGGCGCAAGGCCAGGTGAAAAGGTGTCCAGGAAGTCCAGCGCGCGGCCAAATCGATCAAGCGCACGATCAACGTGAAGAGGCGCATACTCAGCAGGGCGGCACAAAAGATAACCAATGCCGGCAGCAAGATCAGCAGCGGATCTTGGAAGAGTTCCTGGGGCTTATCCTCGACAAGTCGCGCCAATGTACCACGCTGGTCGAGTTGTTGATAGGCATAATAAGTGGGCGCTAACAGTAAAAAATCCAGATAAACGCGTTGCCACCAGGGCGCCCGCAGCGGGCGTGCGCCTTCGCGCTCTTGCACCACCACACTTTGGCGTGCGGCCTGGATGGTGGGAAGCAGGCGTGCCAGCAGGGCGACCCCCAAGGCAATCAAGACCAGCCACCAGTTTAGACCTTGCAGCGAAACCGGAAATTCGGCGCGTTGTTGAAAGGTTAAAAAACTGACCGTGTTGCCCATCAGGCGCGCCAACCCTATGCCACAGGCAATGCCGAGCGGTACGCCGATCACGTAGAGCACGATCTCTTCTAAGACCGTTAACCCCAGCACGGTAGTCATGCTCATGCCGCGGCTGACGAGAACGGCGGTCTCGCGCCGTTGCCAGGCACCCAAAATCAGCGCGATCAAGACGAGAAAGGCGAGCAGGAAGCCAAGCGCCGGTACGTTGAAACTGAGTAGGGTGGTGGTGAGGGCGGCTTGCCGGCGCACAAACTGGGTCAACGGATCGAGCGCCGAAATGTCGAGGCGCGCATCGGGCAAAAACTGGTTGATGATGCTCATGCCCTTTTCAAAACCGGTGGCGTATTGGGCGGCATAGGCTGGATTCATTGGTCCATCATCCAGCGTCATCGTCCAGAAGACAGCACCCATTTTGCCGGGCAGCATCGGCTCGACAAAGCTAATATAACCCTCGCGATGCACTAGTAGTACCGTGCGCATCTGCTGATCAGGGTTATTGAACCAAAAAGCCTTGTCCATTGCGGTTGCCTGCCACAGCCCGCGCACACGCACCTGGCGTGGGGCGCGGCTCAGGTTGACCGTGACCCGAAAGCTTTCGCCGGCGCGCACACCCATCTCCTCGGCCAGGCCGGTATGCATCCAGACATCGAGCACTTCGCCGCCGCTGGGCTGGGCTTCGACAAACGGATCACCGCTGGTAATCTCGATGTGATCACCCACGCCGTCGATGTAATCTAAGGTCACTTGCTTTAAGAAGGCGTCGCTTGACCCATTGCTGTACTTGGTGTCGTTCTCCGGCGGCAAGAGCATCAGGCCGGAGCTTTCGACAAAGAGGCCACGCCGGCCCACCGGCAACCCAATCTCGCCGGCGAGTGCGCCTTCGACATCGCGCGCCAGCGTTTCGGCATCGGTCACCGACATTGGTTTGCGCGTGGAGGGGAAGGAATAGACGCGAATCGCAAAAGGATGGCGGCCGGTGACCCGGCTCAGCTCGGCCAGTTCTTGTTGCAGGATAGTTCGATCAACCGCCTGCGAAAAAAAGGCGGTGCTCGAAAGCAAACCCACCGCCAGCACAACGCCAACCAGCGCCAGCAAAGTTAACTGTGGGCGACTACGCAGTCGGCGCAGGGTAAGGACGATTAGATCGGGTAGAACAAACAGCGATTTTAGGAAGCTCTTGATCACATTTACTCAGTTTAGCCAGGATTGGCTGTTATGATATCAAATTTAACCCATCCTGCCCAATTACCAGTTATAAACAAAAAAGAACGCTTATTGTAAACACGGATTGAGTTAAACACGGATACTTGTTTTTAAGCTTGACCCTAAACTTGAATGTGATGCAATTCTGATCTTATCCGTGTTTTTCCCAATCCGTGTTTACAATCGCTTAGCGCGCCGTTTCTTCCGCCGGCCACCAGCTTTCCAACGCATCCAACGGTTGCCAGCCGAGCACGCGTTTGGCTTTTTCGTTGGGGAAAACCCCGTGTGGCAGATCGGCGTTGATGTGGAGCAGTTCAAAGGGCGAAGGCAAGGTTGGTGTCTCCAGGGCACAGCGGATGGCGCGTGCGGCGTCGCCCCAAGTCACCGTGAAGGGATGGACACTGGCATCGTGGGTGCGGGGATAAACAAGATCGGCAAAGTCGCAGAAGAGCAGGGCCGGTGTTTCCAACTGGTAGGCTTCAGCAAAGATGCGACAGACCTCCTGGCCCAGATATTTGGTGTGTAAATAGGAAACCATCGCGCTGCCCGGCCGCGCCGGCACATCATCGCCCACTAGGGTATCCCAACTGTAGCCGGCCCCACCCCCAACCCCAACTGAAACGGCCCCGTATGGACCACGCGCCGAATGCCATGCGTTACCGCGGCCTGCATCACATTGTAGGCGCCGACCACGTTGACGCTAAACGAGCCGGCGACATGATGGCGCACGACCGTACAATTGACAATCGCATCAGCGCCAGCACAGGCGGCCAGCACTTGCGCGGCGTCGGTCACATCCACCACCATTTCGTCGTGGGGCGCAGCGAGCGAGACGGCGAGGGGCGCACCCGGGTGCTGATCGCGTCGCGGCCCTTCGGCAATGATCGTGGCGAGTGGCTTCACATCGGTAAGGCGTAACTGGTAATGAGGCGCCAATTCTAATGCCGCCGTGGCCGCCAATGGACCACCAGAGCCAAAGATCACCACCTTCTGAATTGGGCGTGAGGCGATGGCAGGATAGACTGGAGAAGTCGCAATTGGGCTTTTCTGGGCAGCGTGCAGAACGCGCCAGCCATCAACTTTGACGACCAGCGCCTGCTGGAGCGCGGCGACAGCTGTGGCATCCGGCGCACCAAAGCGAACACAAATCACCGGCAAGCCGTGATCGCGCGCAATCTCGCGCAGGCCACATTCGGCCAGCCACGCGCACAAGTCACGCTGGGTTGGCTGGGGCCGCGGCCGCCACTGTTCGGTGATCCGCCAGCCTTGCGGCGCGGTCGCAAAGAGCGCCATCGTGCTGCCAAGAATAATGCGCCCTACGCCGGCCTTGCGCGCGGCGTGAGCAAGCTGATAGGCGCCCAGCGTGGCCTGTTCCAGATTGGCGCGTTCGTCGTCCCCTGTCAGGCTGAGCGGCGCAAAATGTAAGAGCAGTTCGACATTCTTTACCACCGCGGTCACAAATGCTTCATCACGCAAATCGCCGGTTTGGGCATCGAGGCCGGGCGGGAAAGCACTCGCAAAGTGGTTGTCTACCACGCGCAGATCAAACAGAGGGTGCAGATGTTCAATCGCAAGGCGTGCCAGCGGGTGATCACCGCCTGTAATCAAAATACGCATAACTCTTTCCTTCGGGTTGGGAGAAATAATTAGGTCAGTAAGTCACTCATGTTACGCAGCTACACCTGGGAACGCCGCCACCCCTGGCGGCCTGCCGGCTGGAAGCCGGCGTTCCCAGGTGCGTAAGAATAGCCAGTCAGCAAGTCTCGAGTCACTGACTCACTGTCTGTACTCGTTTTATTTGGGCAGTATCCGCAGCACTTCGTGCGCAGTCGCAATCGCTTGATCGATCTCGGCTTCGGTATGCACAGCGGAAAGATACCAGAGCCCGCGGCCGATCAGACGGATGCCGCGCTCCTGCATTTCGCGCACAAAGAGGCCGAATTTGACCCGATCATAGCTCAGGCTGTCGCGATAATCGCGGATCTGGGTTAAAGGGGTGAAGCCAGTTTGGAACATAGGGCCAGGGCCTTGCACAAGCAACGGCTGACCGGTATCCTGCGCGGCGGCGCGTAAGCCGTCCATCAAACGTGCGCTCAAAGCGAAGATATGGGCGTGAACATTGTCGCGTTCCAACACTTCGATCGTTGCCAGCGCTGCGGCCACGGTGGGATTGCTGGAATTCATCGTGCCGGCGTGGATCACTTTACCATCGGCGATCGGCTGCATCCAGCGCTGTTTGCCGGCCAGTGCGCTGATCGGGTAGCCATTGGCCATGGCTTTGGCAAAGACAGCCAAGTCGGGCGTCACGCCATAATAGGCTTGCGCTCCGCCCAGGCTCAGGCGAAAGCCGGTGATCACTTCGTCGAAGATCAAGGCAATGTCATACTGATCGCACAGGTGACGCAGCCCTTCCAAAAAGCCTGGCTCTGGTGGAATGCAGCCGCTGTTGCACATCACCGGCTCGGTGATAATGGCCGCCACTTCGGCATGGCGCGCCGCCAGCGTCCGCTCGACAAGGTCCAAATTATTCCAGGGTAAGACGATAAATTCTTCCTGCACGCCAGCCGGCAAACCTTGCGTCCAGGGGATGGCGTTGGGATGTTCGTAGTCGCCCAATGCTTCCAGCGACGGTCCGCCAATGCTCCAGGCCACATTGTCGAACCAGCCGTGATAGTGGCCCTCGAAGCGAATAAACTTGGGGCGATTGGTGACAGCGCGCGCCACGCGCAAGGCCGCATGGTCGGCCTCCGAACCAGAGAGGCTAAAGCGCACCAATTCCGCGCAGGGCGCCAATTGCTGCAACTTCTCGGCCAATTCGAGTTCCAGCAAATGTTGGCCGGCAAAAAGTTGCCCCTCTTCAGAGGCACGCGCCACCCGCTCTAGCACATGCGGGTGGCTGTGGCCCAAGATCAATGGCCCCTGGCTGAGGGTGAAGTCGAGATACTCATTTTCATCGACATCAACAATGTGGCTACCGCGCGCAGACGCAAAAAAAAGCGGATGCGGCCAGTTAAATTTGCGAAATTCACTCGACACACCACCGGCTAATGACCGGCTGGCGCGTTCGTGTAAGGCGAAGGAACGGGTATATTTTTTCATGACCAGTCGACAACCTTTGGTAATGGTAGGCGTAAAGCCGGCAGATAAGACGCCAGGATTGTAGTACACATTTGGCTTGCTGTAAAGACGCTTTTGTGGCTTGGGCGAATGGCTCCTGCTTGACCGACCCTGAACTTCATGCTAGACTCGCGCATTCTGACATAGACTACTTGTCGTACCACCATCATTTCCGCCTTACCACCCACAGAGGATCTATGATCGACGCTACGCTAACGTTTGAAAAATTTCGAGTTTGGGAAGTTGTCGTCCCGGCGCGCGCGGATATTCTGCTAGCGCCGTCGCATGGCTCCGTTTATACGGGCAGCACGTCGTGGCCAGATATGCCAATCTACCTGGTGGAAGGGGTGACCTCGGCCGGGTTCACGGCGTTGGGTGAGAGCGACCGCGGCACCTCACGCGCCGTGGTCGAAGCCACCTTGCGCGATTTGCTGAGGCGCAATTTACTCGCCTTTTCCCCCGCCACGGTCTGGATGGGCACTGGCGAGGTGCCGCAGAGCTATCCATTTTTCTCTTGGACGATGGCTGGTGAGCGCAGCTATCAAGTGATGGAGTCGCTTTGGCTGGATGCCGTGGGCAAACAGGCCGGGCTACCGGCGCATCAACTGCTGGGCGGTGCGGTACGCGACCGCGTCTTAACGGATTTTTGGGCCAACCGTCCGCCAACGGCCGTACTGGCGGCGTTGATCCATGAAGCGAAAGCGCGCGGTCTGCACGGCATCAAGATTAAATCGGACAGCACAGGCGACACCGCGCGCGCATTGGTCGAGATGGCCGCCGACATACCGGCGAATTTTCGAGTCACCATTGATCCCATGAAATCGTGGCGCTCACTGCGGGAGAGTGGACGCTGGATTGCGGCGTTGTCCAAATTGCCTTGCACGATTCAGCTTGAAGATCCCTTCCCCTATGGCGTGGTTGAAGATTGGCGGCGCGTGCGCCAATTTGAAGGTCTGACGATTGTCTGTCATACCTATAGCGACGAGATTTTCCGCATGGCGCTGCGCGAGCAAATCGCCGATGCCTATAACCTGGGCGGCGACAGTCTCTACGATTTTCTGCGGTTGGCCCATATTGCCGAGTTTTTTAGCAAAGACTGCTGGCAAGGCAGTTCGCTCGAACTGGGCGTCTACCAACATGCGCGTTTGCATGTGGCGGCCTGTGCGCGCAACTGTTTACTGCCCAGCGATCTACAAAGCGAATGGGTGCGTGAGCATACGCTCGTGACCCCACGCATGGCCTATCAAGACGGCCACGCCATCGTGCCTGATCGACCCGGCTTGGGCATCGAGCTTGATCATGACGCCGTCGGCCACTATTGTCGCGCGGCATTTGAAATTGGATAATCTACAGCGAACACTTCCGCCAAGGAGGCGGGGATAGGTTAGCCCATGACCAAGGTTTGCCGGTAGGTGTTGGGTGGCTGCCCGCTATACTTTTTGAAAGCGGCGTAAAAGTTGCTGTTAGAGCCGAAACCAACCTGCATCGCCACATTCAATACCGTTTCGTTCGTGGTGACCAGCAGTCGTTGCGCTTGGGTAACGCGGTATTGGGTGACATAGGTGAGCAGGCTCATGCGAAAGGCTTTTTTGAAGAGTTGCATGGCATAGTTCGGATGCAGGGCAACCTGATCGGCAATTGCTTGCACCGTTAGCGGTTCGGCGTAATGCTCGACAATAAACTTTGCCATCTGGCTGGCCTTGGTATGGGCAGCCAGTGATTGGGCGGGGATAAGAGTAGGCGTCGTCGGATGGGTGGTCAGGGCAAAACGCCACAGGCGCGCCTCGATCTCCATAAGCGCCACAAACGAACGGTCTGTAATCAGATCGGTATGCCAGTGTTGAAAGAGGGTGCTGTCAAATGATCCATCTGCGCGTCCATCATCGATGAGCATATCGCCCAACAGGAGCGCCTGGGTAAAAGCCTGGGGTAATTTCCAGGTTAAGAAGAGATCGAGGGGAAGGGTAAGAAAGTAGTAACGGGTGCCGTCTGCACAACCTAGCAGTTGGTGGGGAATCGCGGCCCAAAACGCGGCCAGGCAACCAGCATGGATGGTGGCCGATGTGTCGCGGTGCAGATAGGTAATCGCGCCCTGCTGCACAAAATTTAACTCAATTTCGCTGTGCCAGTGCGGACGCGCCATGGGTGGTGGCTCACCCCGCCAGCTCTTTAAGCCAACCTGAATATAATCATCTTGGGCTTTACGCATGGGGAGGATTTCTGAATGATGCTTAGAATACCGGAACTTTACCTAACGATGGCGGACGAAATTCTATCATGCTTATGATAAGCTAGGCTATAATAACACTATACATGCCTTTTTATGAAACCGTATCCAAAGCTAGAAAATAGGAATGGAGTTACACCGATGGAACCACGCAACCCGACCCCGTTAGACGATTTTCTCTTCGATCTGAACGGCTATATCGTGATCAAGAATGCCGTCGAGCCGGAACTTTTAGATGATTTAAATCGCGCCTTTGACAACTTCCCACCGCTCGAACATGGCCAGTGGTGGGGCAATGCCCAGCGCCGAGATTATAACGCGGCAACGGGGCTCGAATTGCACAATTGTGTCGAAGCGGGCGAGCCTTTTGAACGGCTGATTGA
>JBBRVA010000176.1:0-11551 GCA_038247295.1 Caldilineales bacterium
ATCGGCATGCGCACCGTCGCCTAATACGACATCGAGCAGAATCAAGGCCGTTTCTGGATCCTCAGCCTCTTGCTGCAAGCGCTTGATCCGCAATTCGTGGTCGAGCATTGGGTGCAGCCGACCGACGGTAAATTCATCTTCACCCAGATCAACGATGGTGTGTTCCTGGCTGACGGTGGCTTTTGCGAGCTTGAAGCGTTTGTCTAGTGGCGCATTCGAGTAGACGACAGGTAGGTAATCTTGCAGAATCAGCAGCGCTTCATAGGCTAGGGTGCCGCCGGAGAAGAGGCCGCGTAAGTAACGTGGTAAGTGGTAATTGGTAAGTGGTGATTGGTGATTGGTAAGTGGTGCGTCGGCGGCTTCGAATGCGGCGATTTCGACAGCGAGGGCGGCGGTGGCGTCGAGCGTGTGGGCAAAGTAGAGGTTGTCCTGTTGGCTGTCGGGCGCTTTGTAACCGATAAAGTCGACGATCACTGGTTTGCCAGTCGCACGCGCCAGGCGCAACAGTTCATCTGCCACGGCGGCGGCGGGTGGCTTGGAAATCAGGACAATGACCTGCGTTGCCGGGTCACGGCGCAGCAGATCCAGGGCCTGACGGGCGGTAATCGCACCGACGGCTTCGGATAGATCGCGGCCACCCGTGCCCAAGGCGTGGGTTATTCCACCCCCCAATTGATGGATGCGGGCGGTGACATGTTGCAACCCCGTGCCCGACGCCCCGACAACGCCAATCGCGCCGCGCCGGATCCGGTTGGCAAAGCCTAAGCCGACACCGTTGACAATCGCCGTGCCACAGTCTGGCCCCATCACGAGCAGACCTTTCTGCGCGGCGCTGCGTTTGAGGTCAATTTCATCGGCGACAGTAACGTTGTCGCTGTAAAGAAAGACATTTTTGCCCAGGCGCAACGCTTCTTTGGCCACCCCGGCAGCATAACGGCCGGGTACAGAAATTAGCACCCACTGCGCCGCGGGCAGCAACTTGACCGCCGATTCAAGCGTTTTGGGGCGATAGTCATCGTCGGCTTCACTCACGCGCCGCCTCGTCAAGAGACCATTGACCTGGGCGAGCGCCGCCACAGCCGCTTCGTCTGTATCGGCGCGTACCACAATCACCAAATCATCGGCGGCGGCCGTTTCTACGGCCGTCGTCAATAAATTGCTCTGGGCCAGCAGATCTTTGTTGGCCGGCGTACCCATCACGACCCCAGCTTCGTCCACACCAGGCAGCGCGCTCAGGGCGCGTTGTAACAGCATGAGGACAACTGAATCATAGTAGGCGCCAGGCCGGATTTCAGCTTTCAGCATTGTGATTATCCAATTGAGACAGACTGATTTTTGAAGTTTCGTTGCGTTTGCTAACTGAAAAGATCATCTATGAAAAATGGGCAAACCGATGTTTTGGCTGTTCACAAAATGTTGTGTTTGCCCACTTTCGGCTGATGAGCGAATTGAAAATAGAGGAGATCGAGCGATTTAGTTCTCGATCATTCATATAGTTGCCCCAGGCAAAGGCATGGTGTGTCGACGGTGACCTTGTGAGCGATTGGGTAGATTATACACACTTCTATAGTTCTTGACTAGCTGTAAAAGCTGTTTTGCACAACTTGAGCAGAATATAAAATAATCTATCTGGATTAGATAGGTTGTTGCAAGGCGATGCGAACGCGGCCGGCGCTGGCTGCTAGCCGGCGTGTTGCTTCGGCGGCGTCCACACCTGCTAATCCCATCACCACGGCCGTTTTGGTCTGCCAGTTTGCCTCCTGCAAAAGTGCCTGGGCGGTTGCCAGATCAAGGCCCGTGATTTCGGCTACAATACGCGTGGCGCGCTGGCGCAGTTTGGCATTGGTAGGCTGCACATCGACCATCAGGTTGGCATAGACCTTGCCCAACTTCACCATCGTCGCCGTACTCAGCAGATTGAGTGCTAGCTTCTGTGCTGTGCCTGCACGCAAGCGCGTACTGCCGGTCAACACCTCTGCTCCGGTGACGATCTCAATCGCAACTTGGGCGGCGGCGGCCAGTGGTGAAGCTGGATTGCAGACGATTACCGCCGTTGGCGCGTTTTGCTCGGTGGCATAGTGCAAACCGCCCAATACATAGGGCGTCCGCCCACTGGCCGCGATCCCGACGAGCATATCGCGGCCGCTAAATTGGTGCGCGATCAGGTCAAGCCGGCCTTGTTCCTCATCATCTTCGGCCCCTTCGACCGATTGCGTCATCGCCGCCGGGCCGCCTGCAATCAACCCAATCACTACGCCAGGGGCTAGATTAAAGGTGGGGATTAGTTCGGCAGCATCGAGTATGGCTAGGCGACCGCTGGTGCCGGCGCCTTGATAAAAGAGCCGCCCGCCCGCCGCTAACGTTGTGGTCACCATCTCGACCACCTGGGCAATCTGCGGCAACGCCTCGGCGATAACGAGCGGTACTTGCGCGTCGAGGCGGTTCATCAGCCGCAGCATTTCCAACGTGCTCAGGCGATCCAAGTCGTGGCTGAGTGGATTGCGCTGTTCGGTGGGGGGGAGGTTATTCGCGTGCATAGGGTGTCACCTTGTTGAATCTAAATCGAAGATCTTACCTGTTGTAGCGCCAGCAAAGCCGCGCCCAGCGCTGGCTCGATCTGGGGCTGGATCAGGCTAGCCTGAGGCACAACCGAAGCGAGGTGCGCACACAACCGGTCACTCAATAGACCAGGGCGCAAATTGCCGCCGGCCAGCACCAGCGGAAACGCCTCGCTGGCCATGCCTAAGCTTTGTACCACTGCCGTTACCGCCGTGGCCAGATCAATGGCCGCTTGTTCAATAATCTGCTGCGCCACTGTGTCGCCCTCTACTGCACACTGGACAACAAGCGGTGCCAGCGCCGCAAAGCGCGACCAAGTAATATCATTGTAAACCCAGCCGATCAATGCCTGCGGCGTCGCTAAATGCAGATGAGCTAAGAGTAATGGTTGCAACGCCGTGGGTGGCCCCAGATTGTCGGTGGCGTTAGCAATCGCAACTAAGGCGGCAATCGCGATCGCATAACCACTGCCACGATCACCCAGCAATGCCCCCCAGCCTCCGGCGCGTTGTTGTTTGCCAGCCCCGTTGACCGCATACACAATCATCCCCGTGCCGCTGATTACCACGATGCCATAGAGACGGCCTGCTGTACCGGCTGCCAATGCGATCAGCGCGTCGTTGTGCAGAAGCAGTCGCACGCCAGGCAACCGTTGCTCTACCCAACTGGTAACCAGTGCCTGCTCGGGCGCACGGTCGACCCCGGCCATGCCTAGGCAGATGGCAATCACCGCTTGGGGTTGACAGCCAGCCTGCTGTAACGCTTCTGCAATTGCCTGGTACAGGTTGGCGCGCGCGTGATCATCGCCCACGCTATTGCGGTTGCTGGACGCCGCTCGCCCTTCGCCCACCACGTTGCCTTGCAGATCAATAGCAACGCAGCGCGTGTTGGTGCCGCCGCCATCTACGCCCAGCACAATTCCCTGCTCGATCATTTCTGTCGCCACAACTATCCGATCTTGATAGGGTGCAAGTAACAAAGGAGATCATTTTGAACCATTCTGGACTCAAAGTCAAGCTGTCGCGCGCTGGCTTCAAAGCTTCGCCAAAGTCAAATTAAGAACCGCGGATAGTAGAAAAACGCGGATGATAGTGGCATGATATAGTGGCTTGATAACGATGTTACTCCTTACCACTTACCACCCACTATTTACCTTCCTCATCACCGTCTCAAAGTTCCGACCTGGTGCAATCTGCCCCAACACTGCGAATTGTTGCGCACCGGTGCAGGCTGGCACATTGCCGGGCAATCCATGTAGGGCCAGATAGGCCAACAAGGCAAAGGTTAAGGCCTCTTTTGCATCCGAATTGATGCCCAATGCCTCGTGGCTACAAACTTCTACGGGCTGCCCTAAACGTTGCATGACGAGTGTCTTGATGCGCGCTATCAAAACGGGATTGCGCGCGCCGCCACCCCCAATCACAATTTGGGCAATGGCGGCCGGCGCGAAACGGGCATAGGCATCGGCGATACTGGCGGCGGTTAACTCGGTGATCGTAGCGACAAAATCGGCATCACCCAGACCCAATGCCTTTGCCTCTGCATACCAACTTTGCGCCAGGGCTGCACCAAATAATTCGCGTCCTGTGGTTTTGGGTGGCAGTTGTTGAAAATAAGGATGTGCCAGCCAACGTGCTACCAGATCGGTTGCCACCTGGCCAGTCGCCGCCAATTGTCCATCCACATCATAGGATAGGCGTCCAGCACTGGCAGCCCCCGCGGCCCAGTCAATTAGCGCATTACCGGGTCCAGTATCAAAAGCGGACGGGGACATATCGACGCCCTGCGGCGGCAAAAAGGTCACGTTACCGATCCCGCCAATATTCTGCACGGCGCGCCAACCACCTGCTATGCCATTTAAGGATGTCGTTGGGCGCAGCAACAACCAATCGAAGATCGACACCAACGGTGCGCCCTGGCCGCCCACGGCCACATCAGCCACGCGAAAATTGCCCACCGTCGTAATGCCTGTGCGCGCAGCAATCACCGCAGGTTCGCCAATTTGCAACGTACTCGTTACCACGCCCTCCTGGACATCATGCCAGAGGGTCTGGCCGTGGCTGCCGATCAAGTCGATGTTGGCAGGGCTAAGGCCAGCCTGATCGAGCGTGTGCAGCACGGCGTCGGCAAAAACATGGCCCAGGGCGAAATTGGCGCGACAGAGGGCAGCGCTAGTAGTGGGTGCGGCAAAGAAGGCAAAAATCTCCCCGCGCCTTGCTTCTGGCCAGGGTACTGTATCAAATGCGATTTGTTCAATATGCAGCGCACTGCCCGGTGTTACGCCGCCGTTTATGTCGGCAATGGCAACGTCGATCCCATCCACGGAGGTGCCACTAATCATACCGATAATACGCATACAAGCGAGCCTTTCTGGTGCGAAGCGTAGAATTACCAAATTTACTACAATAATTTGATTCTATTGTGCAAATTGTCTATTGTATTTACCTTGCATTGTACTGTAAGGTATAGGTATTGCATCAATTACCCACCCAATCAACTTAGACTATCACGATTGAATATTTATAGTAAATATTTATATGCAATCGGTATGGTCTGCTATCCGGCTAAGGAAAACTTATCGTGGATCATCCTCATCCGCCCAGTGTTATTGCTGACAGGAATGGTGATCAGGCGGTTGATCGCGTGCCATTGTTGGCCGTACGCCAGTTGACCAAACGTTTTGGCAGCTTAGTCGCCAACAACGCGATCGATCTGGATGTGCATACTGGCGAAATCCATGCCGTATTGGGCGAAAATGGCGCCGGTAAAAGCACGCTTATGAAGCTGCTGTATGGCTTCTACCAGCCAGACGAAGGTAAGCTGCTCTGGCAGGGCCAACCCGCCACGTTGCATTCACCTTTAGATGGACGCCGGCTTGGCATCGGCATGGTCTTTCAAAACTTCACCTTGATCCCCGCCCTGACCGTTATCGAAAATATTGCCCTCTTTTTGCCGGATTTAGGCCGCGTCTTGCAACCGCGTGTCATTGCCCAGCGGATCAAGGAGTTGGCCGCTCGTTACGAGTTGACGGTGCCTGTATATGCCCGCGTCGGTGATCTTTCGCTGGGTGAGCAACAAAAAGTCGAAATCTTGAAGATTTTGCTGGGCGGCGCGCGGGTGCTTATTTTTGACGAACCGACCAGTGTGCTGGCTCCCCACGAAGCCGAGGGTCTCTTCCGCATCTTTGACCGGTTGCGCGCCGATGGCTTCGCGCTGCTCTTCATCACGCATAAAATGCCGGAAGTGCTGGCCTGTGCTGATCGCATCACTGTTTTGCGCCGTGGTGCAGTGGCTGGCACACTGTTGCGCGCCGAGGCAACCGAAACCAAGATGGTAAGCCTGATGTTGGATGCTGTACCGCCCAAAACTGTGCGCACCGCCACGGCACCGGCTGTACGTCCAACCCAGCCACTGTTAGAATTGCGCTCCGTTTATGCGCACAATGCGCGCAACGAAGCAACGTTACAAGATATCAGTTTCACGCCCTGGCCGGACGAAGTTGTGATCGATAAACCGGGTAAGAATGCGTTCTATGCCACCAATTTAAGCGAGATTTTGCAGGCCAAGCTGATCAAAAGCCTGATCGTGACCGGTGTCACGACCGATGTCTGTTGTAGCGCCACCGTCATCGCCGCTAACGATGCTGGTTACAACGCCATCATCTTGCAAGACTGCGTCGCCTCTTACGACCCCAATCGCCATGCCGCGGCCTTGGCCGCAATCAAAGCGCAAGGCGGTATTTTTGGCTGGGTCAGCGATTCGGCAAGCGTGTTGGCCGCGATAGAAGAAAAGGAATAACGCACGCAAAGGCGCGGCTCGACTGAGCTCGCCGAACGTCAAAGAACGCAAAGAAAAGCCAATCTGGGCGTTCTAGGATAGTGTTGGGTTTCCCGTATCTCCGCTTTTCTTTGCGCCTTTGCGTGCGACTTGCAGTTGCCGTGCCACCACAAACTCAACCCTGCGTGATCGCTTCCGCCTGGGCTCGAAAGTCGGCCATATTGATCACCGTGCCTTGTTGGCGCGCTTCCTCCGCCGCAAAGGCCAACAGGTGGCTTTCTAGTGAGACGCGGGCGCTGGTCAACGCTGCGCTTTCGCCGCGTAACGTGCGCAGAAAATCGGCCATTAAGCCGTGATCGCCGCCGCCGTGGCCACTCGCCGTCGGCTCGCCGATTGGTACATTTTCCACGCCGCCACCGTGATTGTGGATCGTGATCTCCGAGACATGCCCAAAACGGGCGCGCAACGTGGCACGCGTGCCGTCGTAGCGCATCGAGCGGTATTCCTCGTTCGAGTGACCATGCATCACCATCGCCACCGATGCGCCACCCACCAATTCCATCGTCACCACCTGGTGATCAACAACATCATTGTCGCAGCGGTAGACGCAGCGACCGTAGGGGCCAGTTTCCAGCGCCTTGCGCCGGCCAGCGTAGCTCAAGTCTTCGCTGAGCACAGTGTAGGGCCAGAAATTCGGCTCCTCCAGGTTGATCTTCATGGCGGCGGCGTGTTCGATGAGTGCTGGGTTATGTCGATATTCCAAATAGATGCCGATCGCGGAAAAGGCACAGGTCGGCTCGATTGGGCAGCCATCGGTACAGCGCAGGGGAATTTCCGGTCCCACGCTTTCTGGGGCGTAATGTTTCAACGAACCGAACGAACTCAGCCGTTTGACCGGCTTGGGCAAGTTCCAAGTCAAGATATCCAGATCGTGACAACACTTGGCCAAAATCATGGGGCTAGAACGCTGCAGATTGCTCCAGTTGCCGCGTACGAAGCTATGCGCCATGTGCCAATAGGCCACATTTTCACGGTGCTCAACCGTGATAATCTCACCCAGCCGCCCCGATGCCAGCACTTCGTGTAACTTTTGCCAAAACGGTGAGTAACGCAGCACATGGCAAATCTGAAGTGTGCGCCCGGTGCGCTCGGCTGTTTGCACCAGTTGGACGCAGCCGGCCAAGGTATGGGCCATGGGCTTTTCCAGCAGCACATGGTAACCAGCTTCCATCGCCGCCACTGTCGGCTCGACGTGCATCTGATCCTGGGTGGTGACAATCGCACCCTGGCCAAGCTGACCTTTGGCCGTCAGTTCTTGCCAATCTTCGAAACAATGGGCATCATCAATGTCGTGATCTTCGGCAAACCGTTTGCGCCGGATCGGATCCGGTTCGGCCACGGCGACAAAACGGACTTCGTCGGGATGTTGCATGGCGTACGAGGCATAGGCGCGCGCCCCGCGTTGGCCGGCGCCGATCAGGACAAGTTCAAGTGGACGAGACATGGCATAGTTCCTTACTGCTTTGATAATTCTAATGCTGGTTGACAATTGCTACCCAATGCTACGATAATTCAAACAAATATGCAATCGACCTTCTTATCAGCTTGGCAAAGTAGATTGGAGAGCGTTATGAATCCAGCGCAACAAAATCAAGTGGGCAAGACTGCTTTAAAAATAACCCAGTTTGGCGTGGGTGGTACGGGTTTTGGCAACATTTACAAGGCGGTGGGCGATCAAGATGCGCTCGATACGATCGACGCCGCCTGGAATGCCGGCATCCGTTACTTTGATACGGCGCCACTCTATGGCGGCGGTCTCAGTGAAGTGCGCCTGGGCCAAGGGTTAGCACGTTATCCACGCGCCGAAGTGGTTATTTCCACCAAAGTGGGGTGGCGGTTGGAGCCGATCCCAGCGGCCGCGGGCGATAACACTGTTAACATTTTTGACAATGCACTGCCTTATCGCGGTGTGATGGACTTTTCGCTCGACGCCGCCAAACGCACGCTAGAGGAAAGCTTGCAGCGGCTAAACACCGATCATGTCGAAATTGTTTTGATGCATGACCCGGACGAGAGCATCAGCATCCAACCGAATTTTGACCCGTATGCGGTTAGCCACTTCAAGGCGGCGATGGAAAATGTCTACCCGTGGCTGGCCGATCTGCGCAGCCAGGGTGTGGTCAAGGCGATTGGGCTAGGCATGAATCAGTGGCAGATGTTATCTGACTTTGCCCAGGCGGGTGATTTTGACTGTTTCCTGCTCGCGGGGCGTTACACGTTGCTGGAACAAGAATCGTTGCAGAAGCTCTTGCCCCTTTGTGAGCAGAAGAAAATCAGCATCATCGTGGGTGGGCCCTACAATTCCGGTATCTTGGCCACGGGTGCGGTCAAAGGCGCCTATTACAACTATGCCCCGGCGCCGCAAGCCCTGCTCGAACGGGTACGCCAAATCGAAGCCGTCTGCGCCCGCCACGGTGTGCCACTACCATCGGCGGCGCTGCAATTTCCCTTCGGCCACCCAAGCGTAGCCGCCGTCATTCCTGGCGCCCGCTCGGCTGTCGAGTTAATGACCAATATCACTTATTTCGAGCAGGTGATCCCCGCCGATTTCTGGGCCGAATTAAAACATTTGCGGCTGATCGATCCAGCCGCGCCGACGCCAAGTTGAGCAAGTTTAGTGCAATCGGCGTGAATAGTGAGACAGTAGGACAGTGAGACAGTAGTGTAGACTGTGCCACTGTTCTACTGTCTCACTGTCCTACTGACTTGTACAACACTGCACTAGCACCCAAGGAATTAGACCGTCACAACCCAGCCCGCGCCCGGACCAGCCTGGCACGGAAAGATGGCCGCCGCGCGCCCGGTGCGTTGGCGATAGCGCTGCTCGACATGCGTTTGGAAGGCAGCCACAGCTGTTTCGTGGACCAGGGCAACGATGCAGCCGCCCCAGCCGGCGCCGGTCAAGCGTGCGCCGGCCACGCCATCCACCTCACACGCGCTTTCGACTAACACCTCAACCTCTGGGCAACTGATGTTGTAATCATCACGCGCGCTGGCGTGCGCCGCATTTAGAAAACTGCCCAGTGCTGTAATGTCACTGTTGTGCATGGCCTGCACTGCCTGCTGCACGCGATGATTTTCACTCCAGACATGGCGGCAACAGGCGCGCACCTGGAGCAAGGCCGCTGTATCCAGGCCGGGGATTTCGCCCAGATCGACCCCTTGCTCACGCAAGGTAGCCGCTGTGATTGTTTCAGGCAAGGCTGGCTCAAGCGTACGCCAGTCAATTTCATGCAAATCGCGCAGATGCGTGATCTGAGGATAGATACTTCGCAACAGACCCACCCCAGCGCGGCAGGCGGCCACGCGTTGATTGAATTCGCCGCGCACATTGCGATGATGCACGCCACTATCGACGACTAGCAAACGATAGTCTGTCGGCAGCGGAATTGGCTCGTACCTGTAGTCGCCGTTGGCCGCGGGGCGGCAATCGAGAAAAAGCGCATGGTCGCGGCGGCCCAACAAGGCAATAAACTGATCCATAATGCCGCCGCGCGTGCCCACATACCACTCGGCGTCGGAGCAAAGCTGGGCCAATTGGACGGCGCTCGGTTGCCAATCGGCCAGGTGAGCTAGCGCCACGGCCACGACCACCGTCAACGCCGAGGACGAACTCAATCCGGCGCCGCGCGGAACGCCATACGGCGGCGGGGCAACGATCAGACCATCAAAGCCAACCGGTGGGCGCTCCATTTGTTGGGTGATCGTTTGTGCGGCGCCGCGCGCATAATTGCTCCAATCGCCGGCCGGGGCTGTCGGGATCGCGGCGCTGATCGGAAAGGCGACCGGAGGAAAGTCACTTTCCAGGTTGATCAGATGAAGCTGCTGATCGCGTCGCGGCCGCACCAGTAAGAGCACATCTTTGTCGAGCGCGGCCGGTAAGACAAAACCGTGGTTGTAATCGGTGTGTTCACCGATCAAGTTGACGCGCCCTGGCGCCCGAAAAATAGTAATTTCGCCCTGGTTGCCAAAATGATGGCGGAAAGTTTCCCGCGCCGTTTGGTAGCGGGCGTGTTGCTCCTTGGTACCCATCGTATAAATCTGTTCCAGCGCGGCTTGTAAGCCCACATCCATGATCGTATCCTTGCTAGTCTAGTTGGGTACAAGTAAATAGCAGTGAGACAGTCGGACAGTCACTTATCGTCCGACTGCCCGACTGTCTCACTGCCCGACTGTCTTACGCCCAGGTCTACTAGGCGGTCTGAACCTCATCCAGCCAATTGGTGACCGCGGGTGCAGCACAGTTTGTGATAAAACGCTCTAAATGGCGGTTGCCATAGGCGGCAAAATCAAACTCTAAGTCAGAAATTCCCCATTGCACCATCGCCCAGATCCCTTCGCGGGCGTCGGAAACAATTTTCATCAACTTGAGCCGGGCCAAGTCACTCGTCTTGACCGCCCCAAAGTAGTGGGAAAGTAATGCCTCGTCTTGCACATCGTCAAACGCATTGTTGACGGACAGATTGCCCAGATCGAAAAATGGATCGCCCCAGCCAGCATACTCCCAGTCGATAAGCCAGATACGACCCGTCTCATCCAACAAAAAGTTAGCCGCCAGCAGATCGTTATGGCAAGCGGCCAATCGGATAGGAAGGCGTTGCAACGCAGCCTTGATGCGTTGCATTTCCTCCTGCACTTGATCAATGAAGGGTGGCAAGGGCGCGTTTTGCTGTTGCGCAAAGGCGAGTCCATTTTCAAAGATCTGGAAGACATCAAAGCGGCCGGCAAACTCTGTTAAGCCATGATAGCGCTGGAGCAGATCAGTGATTTTGGGCAGATACAGCGGGCTGCCGATCTGCGTTGATGTCAGTGTCTGTCCCACAATAAAGTGGTTGATCATTACATCATGGCCTTCGGGCAAGTTGCCGAGAAAGGCGAATACCGGGGGCGCAATGCCAATGCTGCCGGCGGCCTGTGCACACTGGTATTCGTTTTGCCGGTTGATGCCGTGGATGCCCACATTGGGCGCGCAGACGCGCATGACAAACGCTGCGCCATCGACGGTTATTTTATAGTTTTGATTCGTGATGCCGCCATGCAAAGGTTCAACGGCCAGGGTTTTCTCCTGCCATGCTGGTACGCGTGTTTGCACTTGGGCAATAATGTCGTTAATGGTCACGCTGTCATGCTCGCTGAATGGCTAGTTGAAAACCGA
>JBBRVA010000177.1:0-11447 GCA_038247295.1 Caldilineales bacterium
CCAAAATAGCTTTCGTCTTCCGTGCCTGCGGCCGCCAGCCACGCTTGGGCTAGTGCCCGCGGCATCGCCCGCAGGGGATAGTTACCAAAGGCCTGCGTCGGTTGGAAGCCAAAAAGGGCAAAGACGCGCAGCCCCGGTTTCTGACGCGCGCTGGCCGCATGCCAACAACGTTGATCCCATAGCACAGCATCTTGCTTGCGCGGCAACATCATTTCGACTGGTGAGTTGTTGTAGGGGTTGAGATTTTGGTCGAGGTGGGAGCCGGGGATCACGCGCGTGGGGCCATCTTCTGGCTCCGTATCGCGAAAGTACATGCCCAGGTGGACGCAGTCTGGATAGTGATATTCACTGCCCAGCGGCCCCTCGTGTTGGCGATCTTTGTGCCAGTTGACGCCCACCTTGCCGCTCTCGGCGATCAGCCAGGCGGTTTCAAAGACTGAAACCTTGGGCGTCATCTTGGCAGAATGCAGCGCTGCTGGCAAGACGGCGCGTAGCCGCGGCGCGCGGATCGGCCAGTAGATCGCCGGCTGGTCGTCTGGCATCTGCCAGCGCCCTTTGTCATCTTGTTTGACCATTGCCAGCACCTCCTCTAGAAAAGGATCGACGCTCTCGCGCTCGAACAGATCCGGCAGCACCACATAACCCCGAGCCCGAAACTGGAGCAGCAGGTTGTTGAGGCGGTTGGGATCATACGGATCTTCGCGGAAGCCGAGGGCGGGTGTTGACATTGTTTATCTCCAATCGGATTAACAAAATTCAAAGATACTTGCGATCCACGAAGTCCACGAATCGACACGAAGTTTTGTTTGCATTGCTTCGTGTCGATTCGTGGACTCGTGGGACTCTAATTCTTGACCGTAGGCTTCTCTTCTAGCGTGATTGTGGTTTGATCTTGAAAGACCTGATTGCCATGTAAAAAGCACGCAGCTTCTTGGCCGTCGGGCGTTCTCATCAGCGCCGGGCGATGTTGATGGCAAATGTCCATCACGTGCGGACAGCGCGAGACAAAGACACAGGCGTTGGGGCTAAATTTTAGCTCGCTGGTATCAATCGACAGACCGGCGCGCTTTTCTGTCCAGCGTCGGCGTGGGTTGTTGGACGGTACGGCTTCTAACAAGAGTTGCGTGTAAGGATGCCCAGGTGTGTTGACCACGGCATCCATGTCGCCGCGTTCGATCACGCGCCCGCGACACATCACCATGATTTCGCCGCCCAGGTAGTAGGCGGTGGCCAGGTTGTGCGTGATGAAGATGCAAGAGATGTCCTGCTTGTCGCGAAAATCGAGCAGGATATTGAGGAAGAGCGCACGCAGCGCGGCATCGATCATTGAGATCGGTTCATCGGCGATGATCAGGCGCGGCTTCATCAAATAGGTGCGCGCCAACATCACGCGCTGGCGCTCGCCGCCACTCAACTGGTGCGGATAACGCCCCAACACGTCGTGAGGGCGCAAATCAACCGCATGCAGCGCCTCTTCGATCAATTTTTGCCCCGCCAATTTTGAATCGGCCAAATTGAATTTGTCCACCAACATGGTGAGGACGCGGTCGATCCGGTAGAAGGGGTTATAGGTGGCGTACGGGTCTTGAAATACTGGCTGCACCGCCTTGCGATAATCGTGCAGTTCAGCGCGCGACATGGCATAAAGATCTTGGCCGCGAAAGCGAATCGAACCACTGCTGGGCCGGCGCAAACCAAGTAGGCTGCGCGCCAGCGTGGTCTTGCCGCTACCGCTCTCGCCGACAATGGTGAGGAGGGTTGGCTTTTCGGCGTGCATCTGAAACGAGATGCCATCAACGGCGACCACATTGTGGCGCGAAAACATGCCGCCGGTCGCCTCAAAGACCATGCGCATATCTTGCACAGCCAGCAAAGGTTGCGAAAGCGTTTGAGAGGTCGTCATATGGCGTGCTCACTCTCTTGGGTTGGTGAAAGCTGAAGCTCGTGAACATCGTAGTACAAGTGGCAGGCGACCTGATGGCCGGGCGTCAATTCGATTAACGGCGGCGCAATCTGCTGGCAAACGGACATGGCATGCGGACAACGCGGATGAAAACGACAGCCACTGGGCCACTGCAAGGGGCTGGGCGCCATGCCGGGAATGCTTTCCAACCGAGTGCGTGAACCGCCGAGCGCCGGGATCGACGCGATCAGCCGGCGGCTGTAAGGATGTTGCGCGTTTTCAAAGATTGTGTAAACGTCGCTCACTTCGACCACCTCGCCGGCATACATGATCGCAAGGCGGTCGACCAATTCGGCGTGTACAGCCATGTCGTGGCTGACAAAGATCACGGTTGCGCCCGTCTGCTGCTTGATGTCGGCAATCATCTCCAGAATTGCGCGCTGCACGTTTACGTCGAGCGCTGTGGTCGGCTCGTCGGCCACAACCAGCGCTGGATTGAGCACCATCGCCATCGCAATGATCGCCCGCTGCTTCATACCGCCGCTCAATTCATGCGGATAGGCGCGCGCTGCGCGTGCCGAAAGCCCCACCGTGCGCAATAATTCGTTGGCTCGTTCGCGCGCCGCCTGGCGGGAAAGATCGGCGTGGGTGGTAATAACGTCGATCATCTGGTCTTCGACGCGCATGATCGGGTTGAGCGAATTCATCGAGCCTTGCGGGATGTAGGAGAGATGTTTCCAGCGCATCTGGCGTAACTCTTCTTCGCCCAACTGGACCAGATCGACGCCCAGCGCCTCATCGTCGCCGAGGGGGTAAAAACGAACGGAGCCACTTTTGATGCGGCCCGGTGGTTCGATTAGGCGCAGAATGCCTTCGACCAACGTGGACTTGCCACATCCGGACTCGCCAGCCAGGCCGAAGATTTCGTTGCGCTTGATTTTAACGTTGACGCCGTCGACCACTTTGTAACTGCCGCGCGTGGTGTCGTAATGAATGCGAATATCTTGTACGTCGAGTAAAGGCCGCGCCATGCTTTATTCTCCTGTCACCGCGCGTAAACGAGGATTGAACGCCTGCTCCAGCCCTATGTTGATCAGGTTAAGCGACACAAAGATCAGCACCAGACAGAGGACCGGCGCAAAGACCATCTGCCATTTACCCAGCCCGAGTGCGCCCCATCGGATCGACCAATTGATCATCAGCCCCAGAGTATTAATGTTGCCCGGTCCCAGCCCAATCAACTGCAAACCGATTTCGGCCAGCATCGCCGCGCCCATGCTAATCGCCAAGCTAACGCCCAGATAAGGCAACAGGTTGGGCAAAATCTCGGCAAAGATAATTTCCCAATCGCGCAAGCCGGATGTGATCGCCAGATCGATATAGGGGCGTTCCTTCATGCTCAAGACCTGCGCTCGAATGGTGCGCGTAGTAAACGGCCAGCTAAAGGCCGCCAACAGCAGCGCCATCGTCACGATATTGACGCGCGGAATATAGGCCGCCAGCGTCACCAGCAGCGGCAAACTAGGGATCACGAGCACCATGTCGGTCATCGTGCGCAGGGTGGCGTCGATCCGCCCGCCTTTGTAGCCGGCCACAAAGCCGATCACGATGCCAATCGCGGTGGCGACGCTGCCGGCGAGCGCGGCGATTAAGAGCGAATAGCGCAGACCCACCAGTAAGAGCGCCATGACATCACGCCCCCAGCGCTCGGTGCCCAGCCAGTGCTCGGTGGAGGGTGGCAAATAGGCCTTGAAGTTGCCCATCGAAATCGGATCGCTTTCACCGATCAAAAACCCATTTAGCCAGGGCTGCAAAGGGGCGATGAGGACGAGGAAGCTCAAGAGCGACGCACCCACCCGAAAATAGGCGCTGCGCCGCCAGGCGTCGGCCAGAATCATTGTATGCTCCTTAATTTCCACTCAGGCGCACGCGCGGGTCGACCAGCGGTAAGATCAAGTCGATGATCAGCGTGGCAGTCAAAACGACCACAATCGTGATTAAGACGACACCTTGCACCGTGTTGTAATCGAGCAGACCGATCGAGGTCAAGAAGAGCGTGCCGATGCCGGGATAGTTGAAAATAATCTCGACCAGATAGAAACCGTTCATAATAAAGCCCAGCGAGAGCGCCAGCCCTGTCACCTGTGGCAACATGGCATTGCGCAACACATATTGGCCTAGAATATAGCTGCGCTTCAAGCCCTTGGCTTCGGCAAACTTCAAATAATCGTCGCCCAGAATCGAGATGACCAACGAGCGGGTGGAGATCAGCCAACCGGCTATGCCCACACCAATCACCGAGAACGCCGGCAAGAAGGCATGGCGCACCACACTGCTGATAAATTCATAGCTGAAGCCAGGCCGCACGGTGGCGCTATACGCCCCGCGTGTTGGTAGAATTGCCAAGCCATAGGCAAAGAGAAAGAGCAGCGCTAATGCCACAAAATAGGGGGGAATCTGCGAGAAGACCAGCGCGGTATTGGTAAGTGCGGCGGCAAAGGGGTTGTTGCGACGAAAGCCGACCAGGCCCCCCAGTAGAAAGCCTATCGTCCAGGCCAGAATGGTCGAGATGCCCAGCAGACCCAGTGTCCAGGGCAGGGCGCGCATAATGTGGTTGATCGACGGCGTGGGGAAATTGATCAGCGAGGGGCCAAAATCAAAGCGCAGGAGCACATTGCCCAAATAGCGCACATATTGCTCGAACAGTGAACCATTCAGCCCCAACATTTCCCGGTACGCCTCGATCATGGCGTCAGCATCTTGGATTTGGTAGCCATATTGCTGCTGAACCGTAGCGACGAAGGTTGCAATTGGGTCGCCGGGGATCATGTGGAAAAAGATAAAGGCAATACTAAAGGATCCCCAAATACTAACGACGTAGACGGCCAGTCGGATCAGTACATATTTTAATAATGGATGCATTGCGCAATTCCTGGAATTTTAGCCACAAGGCGACTTGGGCTGCTCCGTAAAATTTTGTGAGCTGCGATACTTAGGAATAACGATCAAATCATCTGGGCATTGTGGCAATTAGAGATTGGTGATTAAAGCTCAGAATCTCCAATCACCAATCTCTAATCGCCAAGTTATTTACTCACTCGCCGGTTTCAAATTGAACAAGACGAACTTGAACTCGGTCCACCACGTAAAGGGCACTTCTGTAATGTTGCCGGATTCGGGCCAGCCTGTCCAATAGTGGGTGTTAAACGGCATGACGAAGGTGGTCTGCACCACCGGAATGCCGGGCAGATCGCGCAGATAGAAGCGGAACGCTTGGCGATAGAGCTCTTCAATCGCCGGGTCGTCCGGGCTTGTGACCTCAATCTGTTCGATCACCGCCGTCAGTTCGGGGTCATTGAGCCGCACCCAGTTATTCCCATTCGCGCGTTCGCCAATCGGCTTGAGATATGAATCTTTCCAGTTGGCGAAGGTCATTGGTGGTTCTGCCCAATCACCGCAGAACCAATGCGACGTAATGTCGAAGTTGCCGGTCTGGACGGCTTCGTCAAAGGGCGCCATCTCGGACCACTTCACCGAGGCTTCGACGCCAATTTTGCCCAACTCTTCGGCCAGGTCCAGCCCAATCGGGTATTCACCGGTTACACCTACCTGCGGCACGAGGATGATATAGGACATGCGGTTGCCCTCGCCATCGACGCGAATGCCGTCTGAGCCAGGCGCAAACCCAAGATCATCCAGGATTTGGGCGGCTTTGGCCGGGTCATACGATAGGTCAAATTCAGCCAGGATGTCTGCATAACTATACTTATCGTTGCCGCCCCAATCTGCCCAAGGGTAAGTCGCGGGTATGGTGGGCCAGGGGAAGAGGACGTTGGCCGCCTTCTCCTTGTTGACCAGATGGTTGATGGCGTGGCGTACTTCGGGCAGGCTGAGCGGATATTTGCCGGCATTCATCCAAATACCACGCGGGCAGGGGTCACGCCAATCGGCCAACACAACCTGGGGATTGACTTCCTGCGTCTGTTGCAACAGCTGTTGATCGGTCGAATAGGAGTGAGTATGATCGGTCAGGTTGGCCCCAATGTCGGCGATTTCAGCTTCCGGCACGGTCGCTGTCTGCACAACATAATATTTGGGACCGGGGAAGAAGCCTCGATCTTTGCCCCAGTAATTTTCATCGCGTTCCCAAATCACCATTTTGCGTTCGGGCAATTCTTGGTACAGTTTGTACGGTCCCGTGGCAACTGGTGGATGATTCTTAAAGGAGAGCGGATCCTGCCCTTCCCAAATGTGCTTAGCCATGATCGGGAAAGACCAGGCGCGGGCAAAATTCATGTGGAAACGGGGATTCGGCTTGCTGAGCGTAAAAATAATCGTCTGCTCATCCGGAGTCTCCATGCTGGCCACCCACTCTTGCATGGTTGCCCCCCACTGCAGGGCTGTGTTCGATTGCACCATCTCTACCGTAAACTGGATGTCGGCCACGGTGAAAGGGGTGCCATCGTTCCAGTGTGCTTCCGGTCGTGTTTTGATCGTCAATTGGGTGTAATCATCATTATATGCGTAGCTTTCGCCCAGCCAATTGATGAATTCGCCGGTCGCCCAGTTAATGTAAAAGAGATGTTCGAGCGCACCTTGTTCATAACCGTAGCCACGCGCATTCGGTACAAAGGGATTCCAACTGCTGAAAACATTGAAGACGGTCGTTTCGTTTAGAATGACTGCCTCTTCGCGCGGGACAGGCAAGCTCTCGCTGCCCACACTTTCGGCGGCGGGCGCAGCCTCACCACCCGTCGGTGCTTGGGCTGGCGCAGCACAAGCAACAAGGACGAGGGCAAGAACTATGAATAAAACGGGGATGACTGACTTTGCTCGCATTGTTCCTCCTATGGTCTTTGGTTCATTGGTTCCACAACGAAATGGACATACAAACTGAGCAGATGAAGAAAGGTGTTGCTAGACTTTTCTAGATGGTTTTTGGGGACGAAAACCACCATTTTACAGTTATCGGGATTATAGGCACCTCCTAGATGGATAACTGGGGTGGGTAAACCGAAAAGCGCTTGCTGCGTGCGGGCTGATTATAAACGCTTCAATCCAGATAAGCAAATGGCTAAAAATGGACGTTTTGGACCCCCATTCGGTGAGTTACCTCATTCTGATCGACCCCTTTTGCCTGATTTGCAGGCAAGCGCCGCTTAGGAGTAAGATAGCCATATAAAAGCAATGTCGATGAATTAAAACAAAGAGCCAACTGGCTCCAAAGGTAGATCCCATATGAGTTTTGGCATTACGAAAACCATCCCTGCCGAGGAAGGTATAGCCGGCGTTAACACGCTCTACGACGGCTCGCGCAGCGGGTTCGAGTTTCACATGGCGGGCAAGCCATCCAAACTGGCCGTGGGCGATTATGTTTATACGATTTTTAACGACCAAATCATTGGGCGGCTGAAGATCACGCGGCTGGAAGGCGGCGCGGTCAACCCAGATTCGGGCAAGCCACGCACGCTGATCTTTGTCGCCGCGCCAGGCGAACGCCTGGCGACCCCGATCCCCAAACAAGGCCACCGCGGCACGCGCTACTACGACGGCACCGATTGGCCAGTCTAAAATACCTTCCGGGAAGGGTAACTTCGTTTAGGTAGTCGTCGGTACGAACCTTCCCGGCAGGGGGTGGACCACCAATCAGCCTTTGCCGATCGATCGCGGATTTCGCTGTGAACCATTCCTATAACCGGTGCGTGGGTTGTGGGGGCAGGGGGCTGAAACATTCGAAGTGGGTGAAGTAGTAGCGTGAACCGGGCTGCGGCTTGATCGCTTCGATGGTGTGGAGGACGGCTTGCTCCAACGTGCGCGGATCGGTATTGACGCGCGCATTTAAGGTAAATTCTAGTTGCTCGGTTGTCCGGTTGTCCGGTCCCAGATCCCAGGTAGGTGTGGCGCCGGATTGGGTGAGGCTCGCCTTGAGCGTGCCCGTTGGTGTTGTGACCAACAGCTTGACATGCGCAATCGGTGCATGGTGGGCCTGTAAACGTTCGTCCAGTGCTTGAAAAAGAGCGTTAATCCACGCCGCGCCAGAAAAAGGCGCATCGGCCCGCACGATGCCCTTGGCGTTCAACCACCCCAATACTGCTTCCGCTTCCGCATATTTCCCATAATCAATGACCAGTGCCGCCGGATCGCGACTGGCCTGGCCTGTGACCATGGCCAGCCACGCCGCCAACCCATCGCCCGTGCGCGCCGAGAGGGGCACGACGCTGGCCTGGGGATAGCGCATTTTGAGCGCGCCTAGCGTTTGCGCCAACGCGGTTTCATCCAGCAGATCGGCCTTGTTGAGCACGATCAGCTCTGCCTCGGCCAATTGTTGTTGATACAGATAGTGGACATTGGGCGGAAAATTGGCGAGGTCGCGGCTGGCGTCAAGCAGAATCGTCAACGGCGCCAGCGTGTATTGGTCAGCATGGTACAGGGCCAGCGGGCGCAAAATTGTCGCCACCAGATCGGTGCAACTGCCCACGGGTTCGGCCAGCACTATGTGAGGCTGCGCCACTGCTGCCAAGCGCTGGAGGGCCAGGCGCAGATCCGGGAAGCGGCAACAAAAACAGCCGCCGGCCACCTCCGTCACTGCAATGTCGGCTTGGGTAGCCGTGGCCGTATCGACCAGGTCTTCGCCCTGATCATTCGTCACCAGGCCGACGCGATAGCCTTGTTCGATTAACCGGCGGGCGGCATGCAGCAGAAGCGTTGTTTTGCCGGCGCCCAAAAAGCCGCCAGCGATGATCAAGCGGGTTGGCATAAGCGATTCGTTTCTCCGCTACAAAAGTGAATGATATGTTCCGAGTCTATCGTGGGGGCGGAAGAATGTCAAATCGCTTTTTCCGCAACCTCTAGCGTCTAAACCGCGCGGTTGTGCAAGCAATCAGAGACGCCTTATGCTATACTTACGCATAATTCATGCAAACCCATCTGTCGCTTGCCAGGTTATTCGCAAGCGACGCCAACTTCAGGCTTACTAGCGGCTTGGATCGCGACTCGATCAATATGAACCACTATCAACCATTATGGACGCTGGCCGATTATGAACGATTTTTGGATCACCCCGCATCAGATATCCGTTTTTGGGCAAAAAGTCACATAGAAAAAGAGTATCCCGAAGCATCGCCGCGTTTGCTGGCCAGGCTCGCCGACGATCCCGATGCGCTGTTGCAGTTCTCTGGCATCGAGGCGCTCGGCAAGCTGGCTGATGCAAAAAGTGAGGCAAAGCTTCTACAATTGTTGCCACAGGTTAATGCAAGCAATCGTGGCTGGATCATTACCTATCTGGCGCAGATGCACTCTGCCACTTTTTTACCCGTTTTGCTCCCCATAATCGCCAGCATTGATCTGGACAACCCGCGCCAAGCCACTGGTTTTGCCGGTTTTTCTTATGCATCTTCTGTCGAAGCTTTGGGTGCATATGACGAACCGGCTGCGAGTGAACTCTTGTGGCGGGTGATTGACCATAGCAAGTGGGACGGATATTTGAGTATGGGTGCTGTACGTGCGCTCTTCAAACATCCACAACCACAGTTGCTTGCGCGGGTGTTGCGTCGCTTGCTTCAACTCAACCGTTCTGACCAAGACGAGCGTGCTTCCGGCTGGCAGGCGATCGCCGCGGCAATCGGCGTTGAACAGTTGTTTGGCGAGGTAATGGAGGACGATAATCTGACCGGGGTATTGAAAAAGAGGGTCAGTTGGGAAAATGTAGAATCAAAACTTTCCGCACCGTTGCTCGCCGCGTGTGCCGCGAGCAATGATACAGAAAGCTTTGACCAAGCCTATTTCTTTCGCCTGCTGGAAGACGAATTTCAGCAAAAACTGGATGAACGGGGCGATAATCTGGCTGTTTTGCTGGACGAATGGCAGCGTGGCGTGCCGCCAGTTGGCTATGCCAAACGCACACTTTATAGCTGGCAGTTGCTCCATACGGCACAAGATCTCGCACCAACGCTGGCTACGGCGCCGCTCAATCATCGACTGGCGATTTGCAATCTTGCTTTGCTCGCATTCTTGCAATTTGAAACAGACGAAAACGATGAGAAAAGCGTGGCTGCGGCCAGTGATGAGGTGCAACGACAGGCAATTTTGCTGGATATTTTGGCTGCACCACGGCAAAATGTTTTGGCAACCATTGTAGATCAAGTCAGCGCATTGGGCGCAGCCGCGCTTCCTCGACTAGCGGCAATTCTGCGTGACGAAGCCTATTGGCCCCGTCAGCGCGCGCTGCATGTGATCACTACCATGGCACGTGCGCAGCCCGGTGCCGCCGATGCGCTCATAATGCCGTTGATCGATCTCCTGGCGGAGGATGGCGGTGATTTTCTCAACGAAGCCTGTGCGGATGCCTTGCGCGCGATTGGCCCAGCGGTTGTCGAACCGTTGGCGGCTGCCATGTCGCCAGAAAATCTTGTATTAGAGATCTATGGCTTTGCTGTGATCGCGGATATTCCAGTGCTGGCTTCGGTGGATGTATTGGAGCGCTACATTGCCAGACATCAGGAAATCGATACAGATTTTGGGGAAAGCCTGGTTCAACTGGGCCAGCCCCAATCAATCAAATTTCTGCTTCAGTTTTATGATGGCAAGCACCCTAGGCTTGCCCGCGCATTGTATACAATAGGGTTACTCAACGGCTTGGAAAGTGACGCGATGACGAGCTGGGCCAACGTGATCGCAGACGATCAACGCCGACGAGAAAACATGGATTTTAACTTGGAAGATATCCTCCGTGGGCTAAACGCTACAAGCCCGCAGACCGTGCAACCTAAGCAGATCGACAAGCCGCAAGCCATGCAACCTAAGCAGATCGACAAGCCGCAAGCCGTGCAACCTAAGCAGATCGACAAGCCGCAAGCCATGCAACCTAAGCAGATCGACAAGCCACAAGCCGTGCAACCGATGCTTGTCAACCAGGCGCAAGCAGAAAAAGCCGCGCAAAAGGCCCGCAAACAGAAACGCAACCAAGCCAAAGCCACCCAGAAAGCGCAAAAGAAGGCCAAAAAGAAGAAACGCTGACCGCTTGTCGGCGCGAAAATAGGCTCACGTCGAAGCCAAGTCGATACCACCTTCCAGGAAGCCTGATGCGACACCTCAGTGGTTTTGACGAAGCTGCCCGGAAGGCGTCTAGGTTGATGGGTGGTCCAGCGCCTTCCGGACAGCTTGTTCGTTCCGCTTCAGGACTGCCATCCCGCAGACAAGATACGACGTTGATGGTGGTCAACCGATTTTCCGGGAAGCTGGTGTCCACCCACTTCACTAACCCGTGTCCTTCCCGGAAGGAGTCTACGGTGATGGGTGGTCTGTCGCCTTCCGGGAAGGCGGTTTCGCTTCGTGCCTGGCCGGGTATACGCTTCCCGGAAGGGTTCCTGGTCGACTCCGACTCGACTGGCCTTCGACCAGTTCGACAAGCCCACTGGCCGGTTGTCGAGCGGGTGCCCTCTGGGCGCGCCTACAATCTTAAAAAATGGCACAAACTCACGCTCGACAAGGAGAAACCCATCCGCTTCCAACCCCCAGATACCACCTGATGCCGCACCCGCCGACC
>JBBRVA010000178.1:0-11425 GCA_038247295.1 Caldilineales bacterium
AATGGGTTGCCGCCATAGGTGCTGCCAATGCCGCCAATGTGCGGCGCGTCCAAAATTTCGGCGCGCCCGGTGATAGCGGCCAGGGGCATGCCAGCCGCAATCGACTTGGCTGTAATCACCAGATCCGGCTCGATGCCGCTGTGTTCAAAAGCAAACCAGCGCCCAGTGCGACAAAAGCCACTTTGCACCTCGTCGGCAATCAGGAGGATGCCATGTTTGGTACAAAGATCGCGTAGTTTGCGCATATATTCAAACGAGGCGGGGATAAAGCCACCCTCACCCTGCACCGGCTCGATGATAATCGCGGCCACGGCAGACGGATCGACATGCGCCACCAGCGCGCGTTCTAAGTCGGCAAAACACTTCAAACTGCACGCGCCCTGCTCGTGACAATAATTACAGCGGTAGCTATACGGATAGGGCACACGGTAAATTTCGGGCGCAAACGGGCCAAAGTTCTTTTTGAAGAGCGCATACTTGCTGGTCAGCGACATCGTCAGCAAGGTGCGGCCGTGATAGGCGCCTTCGTAGGCGATCACGGCGGGGCGACCGGTGAAGGCGCGCGCCATTTTGATCGAGGTTTCCACCGCTTCGGCACCTGTATTGCACAGATAGCTCTTTTTGGGGCCGGAGATAGGGATTAGCGCGTTCAGGCGCTCGGCCACCGCCACCAGCGGTTCATAGGTGCCGACAATGGCGCATAAGTGGATGAGATCTGCGGCCTGCGCACGAATCGCCTCGACCACCGCCGCCGGCGTGTGTCCCGTGTTGAGCACACCAATGCCGCTGGTAAAGTCGAGAAAAGTGTTGCCGTCGACGTCGGTGACGGTGGCGCCATGTGCTTTGGCGGCCACGACGGGTGTCGAACGGTAGAGACTGCGCGAGATGGCGGCGTCGCGGCGGTCAAGAATGGCCTGATTCTTCGGGCCAGGCAAGGCGGTGTTGATCTGAATGGCGGGCATGATGGCAAAATCCTTACTTTTATTGAAAGAGCTGGATAGGATAACTGGCAAATAAACATCTGCGTATCGAGTAAAAGCTTCATAGCTCGCCAAGCCAAAATTCATCTGGTAAAGGCGCATCGAAGTCACCAAGGATTTCAAAAGTGCCTTTGTTTAAACCAGCAATACGCTTCTCCTTGGGTTTTTCAATTGGTGTGACGCGTGCCAGTGGCGTGTTGCCTTCCGCCAAGATAACTTCATGGCCGGCTCGTATAATCGCAATCAGATCGGCTAATGGTGTTGGGGATGTAAAAATATCAATCCTGGTCGTCGTCATTGCTCTTACTCCCGCATCATCTACGGCCAAATAACTTTCATAGATCATATTTTATCATACTTCTGACTTGATCTGATATTGGTACGGAAAGTGAGCAAGGGATTGTTGGCGACCACTCACGCAATCTGTCTCACCCTAGCTCGCCGGCGCGCCAAGCGGCGGAAGAGCACGACACCAAAGACGAGTGCCAGTAGAAAAGCCAGCCAGGGCAAGACAATTGACAACACCGATGTAAAAATTGAGCCGACGAGCTCGCCGGTTGCGACGACCGGATTGCCCAACCCACCGGTTGTCAACGAGGAAGTGCCGCGCAGCAACGCCGTGCCGGCCTGAATCATGCCTGCTGTCCCACCACCTACGATCACTGCTAGGATCCAAGTGAGCAGCGGCGACATATCCGTCACCACCGAAGCGGTAGCCACCGTGCCGGCGATCACAGCCGTGGGCGTTGCAATCGTGTCGAGCAGATTGTCCAGCCACGGAATGTAGTAGGCCAGAATTTCCAACACCGTCGCCGTGCCAAAAGCGGCCAGGGCCGGGTAGGTGCCAATCCAGGCAAAAGTTGGCGAGAGATCCAGATAGCCACCCAGCGCAGCCACACTCATCACCGTAAATGGCACAAAGATGCGAAATCCACAGGCCGCGGCCAGGCCAACGCCGAGTGCGATGCTGAGTAGTAGTTCTAGTTCCATGTTTAACTCCTTTGTCAATTGACAAATGGTGAGTGGTAATGGGTAAGTAGTCGCACGGCACCAATAGTTGCCAATTACCACTTACCATTTACTACTCACTCCTCCCGCCACGTCGGCGCTGGATCAAATCCGTTTTCCAGCAACCACGCCAAGTCTGGGCCAGACCACCGATATTGCTTCAGATTGACGCGGCTCTGCGCATCAAAGCGGATGCCTTCCTCTTCCAACAATTGGCGTTGGAGCGCGTTCTCGCCACTATTGGCGCGCAGACTAATCTTGCCTTGGGCGTTGATTACGCGTTGCCAGGGCACGTCACCACCGGCAGGGGCGGCGGCCAGCGCATAACCGACCATACGTGCCGTGCAGCCACCGACAATCTGCGCAATTTGCCCATAGGTCGCCACCTTTCCTGGCGGAATCTGGCGCACTACCACATAAATACGTGCGTAGGTGGGTTCAAGTTGCAAAGCGTTTATGTTCATCTTTCACTCCTTGCTCAATCATCAAGTGTGACCAAGGCTTGTAACTTTGTGACCAATGCTGCCCACCATTGATCATCGGCCTGGACGCCAAGCAGATGCGTGTGGCCGCGGTGATCGCTAGCGCCCAACCCTTTTTCGATGATGAACGTGTACGGTTCATCGGCGAGCAGTTGGGCCAACACTGGTTCTAGGCGGCGCGTTGTGCGGATGGCGAAAATCTGAACCAGGTCAACCGTCAATGGCTGGAGTACATGGTCGATATGCCAGAAGAGCTTTTTCGGCGTTGGGCCTACCAGCGGTTCCTTGCCCAAGCCGAGCAAATGAAAATATGTCAGCATGGCGGCGCGGATTGGATGGGGTGGAAGCGGATCAGGTCGCGTGGCATGGCGCACTAATCGTTTGGCCAGCGATGTCGCACCAGCGGCGCCGAGGGCAGAGCCGACGTAAAGATACTCACCAGCGCGGAGGGCAATCTCTTTGCCTCCTTTGAAGCGACCAAAGTGCATTTGTAGTGGCTGCTGCACACGCATGCGCAAAATATAGCAACCACTTTGCTGTTCATTACCCACGATGATGATCGGAGATTGGTCGTACACCTGGCTCATGGGCGCTCGAGGGTAGATTAGTAAGAGCAAAACCGTTGCCTGTAGGTGCGGTTTTTAACCGCACGGTCTCGGTTAGACCACCAATGTGCGGTTAAAAACCGCACCTACAGGCGATGAGTTTTAGCTTAATGACATTGACTGATTACTCACTTACACTGCAATCGACTAACTTTCCGTAATCTCGACCTTTACCATCTTATCGCCCTGCTTGATCGCATCGACCACGTCTGCGCCGCTGGTGATGGTGCCAAAGACAGTGTGTTTGCCGTTCAGATGCGGCTGCGGCGAATGGGTGATGAAGAACTGGCTACCGTTGGTGTTTGGCCCGGCATTCGCCATCGAGAGCACTTTTGACTCATGTTTGAGCGGATTGCCGACGGTCTCATCGGCGAACTTGTAGCCGGGGCCGCCGCGCCCGGTACCGGTCGGGTCGCCACCTTGCACCATAAAGTCGCCGATCACGCGGTGAAAGGTGATGCCATCGTAATAGCCTTCGCGGGCCAGAAAGACAAAGTTATTCACCGTCTTCGGCGCATGTTGCGGCGCGAGTTCTATCTCGATCGTACCGCGCGTAGTTTCGATCTTGGCGGTGTAGCTCTTCTTGGGGTCAATCGTCAGTTCGGGTGGGGTGGTCCACTGTTTTGGGGCCATGAGAAACTCCTTTAGGTTCTTAGCGTTTCAATGAGGACCGGCAACCGAGCACGGTCCAAAAATGTAGGCGGTATGCCAAATTGGGGCAATACCGCGAAGGTGTACCAACGAGCGCCAAGCAGGTACACTTTTTACATGGGCTAAAGGTTACTGCTTGTGCTGCTCGTTCGTATATATAGTGTAGCAGAAAGCGCACGGAGGGAGAAGAATGCGGATCAGCGGAATCGGCGGATTATTCTATCCGCATTTTCAAATTGGCCAGCGTATCCAAGAATGACTCGACACAAAGCTTGATATTCGCATCAAGTTCGAGTAGCATACAGGTTCGATTATTCTAACATAGGCGTTTGCCCACCGCACGCTAATTCACTTTCTAGTGACCCGACACTTTTGGCTGGGCCATTGAAATGGCCTGCTGACAAGATCAGGAAGTCGCCGCAGCGACTGGGTTGCCGAGTGCCTGAGGGCAAGATTCACTTTAACCCTTTTGAAAGTAAGGCCAATTCGTCATGATTAAAACGTTAACCGCCACCCGCTACATTGTGCCCCTGCACGAAGGCGGTTCGCTGCCCGCCGTTGTCGAGGCCGAAGATGGCGAGCTCTATGTGATGAAATTCGCTGGTGCCGGCCAAGGCCCCAAGGTGCTGATTGCCGAGCTGGTAGCCGGCGAAATTGGCCGCGCCCTGGGCTTGCGCGTGCCGGAACTCGTCTTTCTGGAACTCGATTCTGCCCTCGCCGTCAACGAACGTAATCAGGAAATTCGAGACTTGCTCAAGGCCAGCGTGGGGCTAAACCTGGGCCTGCGCTATTTGCCCAGCGCCTTTGCCTTCAATCCGCTGCTCCAACCGCCCACGCCCGCCGACCTGGCTTCGGCCGTCGTTTGGTTCGACGCCTATGTGACCAATGTCGATCGTACGGCGCGCAACACAAATTTGTTGCTCTGGCACGACGAATTATGGTTGATCGACCAGGGCGCGGCGCTCTATTTTCATTACGATTGGGAAGATTACCTGGCGCGCAGCCAGACACCCTTTCCGTTTATCAAACAACATGTGCTGCTGCCCTTTGCCAGTGCGATCGAGGCTGCGGATCAACAGTTGCGCCCGCGCCTGACGCCAGAAGTGTTGACGGCGATTGTTGATCTGATCCCCGATGTGTGGTTGGGTGACGAAGCACGCTTTGCCGACAACGCGGCCCATCGCGCCGCCTATGTCGTCTATCTACAAAGCCGTTTAGCGGCTGCATCCAGCTTTGTGCAGGAGGCAGTGAATGCCCACGCTCAGCACGTATGAGTACGCCTATGTGCGGGTGATGCCGCGGGTGGAAACGGGTGAATTCGTCAACGCCGGCGTGATCCTCTTCTGTCGCACACGGCGTTTTCTCGGCGCCCACATCGCCCTGGATCGCGATCGGCTGCGCAGCCTGGCCCCAGAGATCGACCTGGTCGCCGTGCAGGCACAGCTCGACCTGATCCCGCGGATCTGCGCCGGCGAAGGCCCGATCGGCCAACTGGGGCAAGCCGAAGCGTTCCACTGGCTCGTCGCCCCCCACAGCACGGTGATCCAGACATCGCCGGTGCATGCCGGTCTTTGTGCAGACCCGGCCGCCGCGCTGGCGCGGTTGGGCAAGGAGTAGGGGAGTAAGGGTGCAAGGGCTTGTCTCTTCCACTCCCCTACTCCCCTCCTCCCCTACTCCTCTACTCCTCTACTCAATGCGACCACGCCCCTTTCGCCATCATGCCGCCATCCACGTTGACGTAGGAGCCGGTCATGAAGGATGCACCGTCGCTGGCAAGGAAGAGCACGGCGTTGGCCACTTCTTGTGGTTGACCAATGCGACCCAACGGATGATCTGCCGCCCACGTCTTGTGTAATTCCGCCGTGGGTACGCCGGAAGCCGCCGCCGCTTCCGCCACCAGTGGGGTATCGATCGTGCCTGGGTTCACGGCCAGCACGCGAATATTGTCCTTGGCATATTCGAGCGCTAATTGGCGGGTCAACGAAAGATCGGCGCCCTTGCTTGCGGCGTAGGCCGAGACGCCCAGCGCGGACTGCAAACCCTGCACACTGGCCGTGTTGATGATCGCCCCGCCACCCCGTTTTTTCATCTCCGGCACGGCATATTTGGCCATCAAAAAGCGGCTCTTGACATTGACCGCCATAATGCGATCCCACGCCTCTTCTGGTAACTCGTGCGCTGGCAGATAGCTGCTGGTCGGTTGGATGCCGACGTTGTTGCAGACCACATCGACGCCGCCAAAATCAGCCACCGCCTTCTCGACGAGGGCTTGACACTCAACTGCTTGCGCCACATCCGCCTGGACAAAGACCAACTTGCCGGCCAGCCCGGCCGCTTCCTGGCTAATTGCTGCACCGGCGGCGACATCCACATCGGCGCAGAGCACGTTGGCTCCTTCACGCGCAAAACTCAAACTGATCGCCCGGCCGATGCCCTTGGCGCCACCGGTCACAATCACCACTTTGTCTTGAAACTGTGCCATCTCACTCCTCCTCTGTCTTCTTTTTGATCAATTGAATGCGCTCGGTCATCAATGCACAATATTCGGGCGCAATATCAAAACCAACATAGTGGCGCCCATGCTGCGCCGCGGCCACACAGGTGGAACCAGAACCGGCAAAGGGGTCCAGCACCACATCATCCACATACGAATAGAGCTTGATCACGCGCTCGGCCAGGGCGACGGGGAAGGGCGCCGGGTGGCCCACACGTTTAGCCGATTCGGGCGCAATCTCCCAGATCGAGAGCGTGCTGGCCATAAACTCGTCGCGCCCGATGTCGGACGTACCTTTGTCTGGGCGCGAAAATGAATCCTTGGCAAAGACCAGTAGATACTCGTGGACATCGCGCAGCCGCGGCGCTTTGGCGCTCATCCAACTGCCCCAGGCGCAACTGCCGCTCGCCCCCTTCGCCTTGCGCCAGATGATCTCGCCCATCGGCAAGAAACCCAACTCCATGTGCAGCGTATAGAAAAACATATGCAGCGGAATGTACGGTTTGCGGCCCAGGTTGGCAATGTTGATCACATAGCGGCCGCCCGGGCGCAGCACGCGGTAAATTTCCTGGCCCACGCTTTTGATTAGTTCTAGATAGCCGGGCAAGCTGACATCGGCCTCATAATCCTTGCCCACATTGTACGGCGGCGACGTAAAAGCCAGCGCCACACCGTTGTCTGGAATCGCCTGCATCTGCGCCGCCGACGCGCAGTAGATCTGGTCGGCCCACCCGTCCGGTGGAGGAATTTCAATCCCAGTTCCATTAGCAGGCGCGGATCCGTTAGCGGCGCCGGTGTACAAACTGCGCTTGTAAAAGGCCGAAGCATCGTGCGATTCGCGTTTGCCGGTGCCAAAGGATGAGGTGGTGGTTTTTTTCATGAATTGCGCCTAAAGTAAATGGATTTCAGGCAAGTATAGCATAGGCCGGAAATGAAACAAAGCGCTTGAATTATAAATAGAATGCGCCCACCAAAATTTGGTGAGCGCATGATGGTAGAAAACAGTTAGCAATTATACAAGTTCGTTCGTTGCGTTCTTCTCCCTAACTGTATTTTGCTTGTTTACTTTGTCACATCTCTAAAGACAATGTCATCCAGCCAGATGCCGCCGCCATCGTTTTGTTCGATAAAGTGGCTAAAAGATAGTTGGACACGCTGAACGCCTGGGAAGTATTTTTGCAAATCAGCCGCAGAAATAACAACTGTCCGATATGCCCAATCATTGGTTGGCGCCATGCGCCACAACCCCGTCGAGCCGAGGGCGTACGAGTCATTATTGGCCCACATGATCGCCAGAAATGCGACGCGGTCTGTGCCGGTTGTATTCCGGTACCAGGCAGAAAGCTCATAATCGTGCGTCGGATCAATCGTAATCAACTGCGATGTCATCCACTGCCCATCTGCACAAGAAGGAGATGGACTATCCGTGCATGGGCCAGGGGTGAAATTTTTAATCGCAAGAGCGCGGTTGCCAGAATGGGCGGCTGTACTATCCCACTCGAATGCCATCGTGCCGTTACGCCGCTCCGATATCCAACCGGTTGGGTCGGCTGAACCCGCCTCGAAGGATGGATTGGGCGCAAGGTTCGGGGCGAGAATCGGCGTTGGCGTGGAATTGGGCTTCGCGGAGACGAGAGGTAGGTAAATTTTAGAACCTGGTACGCTCAGATCTGGCGTTGCTGTGGCGACAGGTATTGCTGCGTCAGTTGGCGTGCTGGTCGCTGTCTCACCTGGCACAGATGTACTGGTTGGTGTCGCGGTTGGTGTCGCGGTTGGTGGTGTCACATCCGGTGGTAACGGTGTCGCGGTTGGTGTTGGGGTTGGTGCTGATGTGTCTATAACTTCCCACAACAGTTGATAGCTAGTGCCACAACCGGACACATTGGGGTTCCAGTGGCGAATGAGCAGGTAATAGGTTCCATTCGCTGGTGCGACCCAACCGATACGCGAGGCCAGCGAATCGTCTACGTCATCGTTCGTTGTCAACAGCGTGGTGCCATCGGTGCTGTAAAGATACAGCGCCGTATCTGCTGCTGCGCCGAGGTTGCTGGTGCTCAGGTAATATGTTTTGCCCGCTTCGGCATTGAACTTGACCCAGTCTTGATCACCTGCGTGGTCGAAATTATGACTTTGCGCCTGATTCAGCACAAGGATCGAACTAGTATTGACTGTGTTGTTGCCCTCAAAGGCATCTGCCGTAGCCAGACAGATCTCGGTTCCAACGGCAGAAACATTATTTGCCTTATTCGACTCGGGCACCACACCGGCAGAATCGGTCTGTAGATAGAGCGTATGCGTGGCTTCGCTGCCTGGTGCAGCACTTTGGGCGGCGACAACTTCGCCAGTTAAAGTTGGCAAGCTAGCCGTCAGCGTGACCACCGCCCCAGCCGCAATCGGACTATTGACCCACAACTGGATGCTGCCGGTATAGTCGCCGGTGCCGGTCGGCAGATGATCAACATAGAGGTCGTTGTAAAAGCCGTTTTGTGTATCACGGTTGCCTTGATTTTGTACCACAGCTTCGACAATGATCGTACCATCGGCATTAGGATAGCTATTCAGGCCAAGCACGACGAGATCAGGTGTGCCTGGGGTGGGCGGTGCTACGAGTGCACCAATTTCGACCGTAGCTGCCACGTCGATTTGCGCGTAGGAGAAATCAGTTCGTTCTATGTTTGATACGCGTGCGTGCTGGATATGTCCAGGGAAATAAGAACTAGTGTTATAGTCGGAACGTCCAATGCGAAGGGGTTGACTATTCCAAAGCACCGGTGGCGCACCATTGTTTTGTTCTCGATCTAATCTACCATTGATATAAACGCGCATTCTTTGCCCGCCGTCATAAGTGGCGGCAACATGGTACCACTGGGCTAGATTGATATGCGTTTGGCCGGTCAGCGTACGGTCACCGCCATCGGCCTTGATCATAAATTGAAGTTCTTTATCGCCTGTGATACGAAACCAATAACGATCCTTATTGAAGATCATCGGGTACTCACCCGTTGCACCAGTTAGGTAAATCCAAGCCTCTAGCGTAATGGCGCCCGGCTTGAAATCATCGGAGTGGCCAATCTCGACATAGGAATTACTGCCGTTGAAGGTGCCCACCCCTCCAAAAATACTATCCCCCCAGCCAGGATTGATAAAATTGCCATGATGGGCGCGTCCAGAAACATCATACACGGTGCTGCCACTGCCTTCTTGAAAGCGCCACAAGCCCATCGTATTGCCATCTACTCTAGGGGCAAAAACACTCTCTGGATTAGCGGGTGGGGTATTCGCACCGGCGTACCCAAAATAAATCTGATGGCCACCGTTATCGGTCTGACCACTGCCTAATGCCGTCTGGAGTGGAAACCAAATGTCAATCTGATGCAAGGTGAAATATCGAATGACACGATTCAATTCCGTTGCGTTATTGTAAACGACGCGTAAATCATCGCCTTTGACCGCAGATGTTGACGCATTGTAAAGCTCAGTGGCAGTAGGATTCGTTGCATCATTAAACTGAATGTGAATTGGATACTGAGCTGGTATTGTGTCGCTATCATTATTACGAATGATCAGATTACGCTTTGACGTGTAGCTATTGTTCCACCAGGCGGTTGAAGGTGCGGCGGCCGGGTTTACCAGCGTAAATGTGTCACCATCACCCGGTGGCCACCCTTCCCAGTTGCCAATCGCATCCATGGCTCGCACCCGGAAATAATAGGTATGGCCGGTTTGTGCCGGAAAAATTTCGCCCGTCTTGGTCGTGTTCACCAACCAATCCGTCCATTGGCTATCCACTCGATTGCCGTCACGCACCTGGACATGATACCAACGCAGACCGGAACGTGCGTCAGCGCCGCCCCAGCTCACATTAAATTTGGTGTCGGTGGTCACTGCCGGCAAAGGGCTAATGGCAGAAGTGGGTGCCGTTTCATCAATCGAGAATTCCTGGCTTGAATCATTTGTGCCATAGGGACCAGCGGCGTAGACTCGCCAATAGACCTTTTCATACTCGCCAGCAAGTGTGACGGTATGTTGCGTTGTGCCTTGCGCGAATGTTTGGTCAAACAGTACATTCGTAAATCCTGGATCCGTCGCCACCAACAGCCGATAGTTTTGTGTGCGCAATGAATCAGCCCAGTCGAATGTTACAATCCGTGAATTCACATAGCTTTGATAAACCGGCAGCAGCCCAGAAGGTGAGTTGGGACGCCGTTCGGCGGGTAGATTGATCGTCAAATCTCGATTAGCCGCAGCGGCCCAACCCCCATCGCGTCGGGCATAAAGACGTAACAGATGTGTACCAGTTTCATATTCAAGTTGTGTCAAATTTGGCGGGCGATCATTGTCATTCTGACAGTTGTAGTTGGCAGTACCCAGTTCGTTGAAGATCTTCCACGCGCCTCGATCCGATCCGTTAGTGGCGCTGTTGATCTGTAACTGTAGGGTACCCGCATTGGTCGTGGCACAAAAGCAGATCTGCTCCGTGTTGCCCCAGGGTTCGTGGCACTGCACAGAAGTAAATGAGGAAATCTGTGGCTCATTGGTCTGGATTGTAAAGTGCCAGACTTGCGGACTCCAACCACTCTCCGCACCTCGACTGTCGCGCGCTTTAGCCCGCCATTGGTAGCCATTAAAACCCAATCCTTGTGGTGACCAGGAATTACTGCTGATCCAACCACTATTGGCGTTTTGGGCACTCTCGAAGATTTCAAAGTAATACTGATTGACACTGTCGTTATCTGGATCGCCGTTCTGCTGCGCGGTGAGGCCAATCCCGCCGTTGCCGGTGTAAACCGCCCAATCGCCAGGACCGGTTAAGGTAGGTGCATTGGGCGCATGGTTTTGCCCGGCCCCAGCTTTCACTTCAAAACGAATCGTCAACTCTGGCCCTACCCAGCTGCCACCTTGCCAGACACGCCATTTACTTTCATAAATACCATCATTCTGCGGTGCCGTGATTGGATGATCACTGTAAAAGATAAAATCGTAGGGCAGTCCTGGATTGGCTGTACCCACAACGGCGACGTGTTCAAATGCGCCATAGAGATTGCCATCGGTATTGCGCAACATATCGCCCCGCGTTGCCAACAATTGTCCACTGCTAATTTTGACGCGCACCGTAGGCCGAAAAGTCTGTCCTGGCGCAACCGTAGTCGGGCAATTTGTACAGGCGATCTCGCTGGACGAGGCGTTGTTTGCACCGGGGACAGT
>JBBRVA010000179.1:0-11385 GCA_038247295.1 Caldilineales bacterium
AGCCAGCCCTCCACCAAGCGCCCATCATCCACCCCGTCCAGATGGCTTTGGGTCAACCAGAGCGTCGCTGTGCCTGTATCGACAATGCCTTGTAACGGCGGCGCAACCACGGTTTCTACCTGCTCTGGCGTCAATGTGCCGCCATAGGGAAAGAAAATGGGCAGCGTTGCAAAGTCAAACGTTTGGCGCACATACCACTCTAGCGCATCATGCGTGTAATCGACATGGGCGACGACCGTGCTGGGCAGATCTGGCGTGGCGCGTTGGTAATCGACAAGATAGGCGGCAGCCGCGCGCCAGTTTTCGCGATCCATGGCCGGTGTCCACAAACGCGGTAAAGCTGTCAGCAGCAAAGCAACTGTAACCACGCCGCTGATCCAACCAACGACGCGCCAGCGTTGGCCAATCAGTACAATGCCGCGCGCAATCGCCCAAAGCACAAAGGGGGCGACAAAAATGAAATAGCGATCTTCGCCAAAGACCGATTGATCACGGCTCAGCAGCAGGTTGCCGATCAACAGCGGTGTGCCGATCCAGAGCAGGAGCCAGATACGATCCACCGACGTAGATTTATGCGCTGGCAATCCCAGTCCTGCGATCAGCAAGAGGGCGAAGAGCGCCAGGGCGGCGGTGACAAATGATAGGGGCCAATCGACGCGCCAAATGGTGAAGATCCGTAGCAACTGCCCGAGGGTTGCACCCAGATCGGCAAATGCCTGGCCGGGGGTGCCTTCGTTACTGTTGACCATCCACGCGTTGTAGGCAAGCGGTAAAAAGAGCGCGCCCGCAATCGCCAGTGCCACCACCCCCGCGGCAAAACGTCGCCATGCGTCCGCGGTGCTTCGCTGGCTAAAAAGCAGGGCTAACAAGGCAAAACCGGCCGTTGGCAACATAAAGGCGCTGAATAAATAGCTGTAAAGCGCCGCTTCGCTGGCGACGATAAAGCCCAGCCACCAGCCGGCGCGCTGCCGGCGATTGTCTGCCTGCCAGGCGCGCAGCATACAATAGCTGGCCCAGACGACCCCGGTCGTCGCCGGCTGGAACATGCGTAACTCTTGGCTGTACCAGACGAGTACAGGGCTCAACGCTACCAACAGACCCGTCAATAACCCTGTCGCACGGCCACTCAAGCGGCGCGCCAACAAGAGAATGCCCCAGACCGTCAGCACACCCAAGAGGCTGCCAAAAGCACGTAACGCAACATCGCTCTGCGCCAATCCAAAGAGACCCGCCAATCTTTGCCAGGCGTGCAAGCCGAGGTAGTAAAAAGGGGGGTGCTTATCTTCTAATAGGGGAAAGGTCTTCTGCCAGGTAAAGCTGGCCTCCATCCCTGCCCAACGCAAACTCACCGCTTCATCGAACCAGATGCTGTGGTAATCCAGTCGCCAAAAGCGAGTGAAGGCGGCAATGAGGAGGACGAGGGCTTCGGCGTACCAGGATTTATACAATAGGCGATTGGTGATTGACAAGCGCTTGCCGTTGGTCGTCGGTCGTTGGTCGTTGGTCATGCGCTAGCCAATCCCCAACTCGCTCAGCTTGGCGCGCTGGAAAAACCGGCGATAGGCGCGCACCTCGGCCAGTTGTTCTTCTAATTCAGCACGCAGCACGCGGTCGTTTTCGCGATTGACCACACCGGTGCCGGCGGCAATGCGTAAGGTGTCGGTTGGCGCGCCGACTGGATTCCATTCCACCAGTTGCACCAGCCCGCGGCTCTCCAGCCAAAGCAGGCTATGGCGGATCACCGTCTCGGTGGCGCCCAGGCGGGCGGCCATGCGGTCGAGGTAGATCAGACCGTTGCGGCCCAGCGCATATTTGCACATGGCCGCCACATCGCGCACCACGCTGGCCATTGTATCGTCACAAGTTGCTTGGCCGCACAGATGAATTTCTGCCGGCGCTAGCGTCTCTACCAGCCAACGCAAAAGTTCTGGCGAGGGTGGAATGCTCCAGAGTACGAGTGGACGATTTTTAGGCGCGTTGGCGAGGGTTGTGCGCGGTGCATAGCCAACGGCTTCGTCTAATTGTCCGCCCTCGGCGTACCAGACCGCCAAATCTAGGCCCGGCAATTGGTCTAGAGCAATGCTCTGCGTACGCCAGTCGTGGATCTGGCGCACTGGCGCGCTGGGCAGCACGTCAATCGTCTCGATCTGAGCGGCTCGGTTGGCAATGTAGCTCAGTTGCAGCGTGCGTTCACCCTTGTACTCATTGATGCCTACCGTAAAGACCAAGTCTAACGGACCACCTGGCAGTTCGACATCGGCGCCGTTAAACCAGATCACGGGGGCCTTAGCGCCGTCGGCACTTTGGACGGTGAGGCGCCGATGCGTGCCTTCGCGGCCCAGTCGGCGGTCTTCGACTACGGTCAGGTTACGGGCCAACAATTGGGGTGTGGGATTACCCTGACCAAAGGGCGCCAACCGTTGTAACTCCTCCGCCAAGTTCAGGTTGAGCTGTTTTAGGGGCGCTTCGACATCGATCATCAGCCCGGTCGGGGCATCCGTGGCGCGGTGTACTTCGATCTGACGGTCTAATTCCCGGCGGAAGCGGTCAATATTTTCCGGCAACAAACTTAGCCCCGCTGCGCCAGGATGGCCACCGTGGCCGATCAGCAGGTGGCCGCAGCTGGCAATCGCACCGCCAATATCCACCCCGGCGACGCTGCGCGCGCTGCCGCGGGCGGCAACACCGGGTGGGTTGAGCAAGAGTACGGTCGGCTTATTGTATTCTTCCGCCAGGCGTGCGGCAACAATACCGACGATGCCAGCATGCCAGCCGGGATGGGCAAGCACCAATCCATTAAAGTCGAGCAGTTTGGGGTCGTGCTCGATCATCTCCATCGCCATCTTGGTGATCTGGCTGGTGAGCAGACGCCGTTCCTGATTGAGCCGCTCCATTTTGGCGGCCAAGCCGCTGGCGCGGATGATGTCGCGTGTGGTCAACAGTTCGACCGCCACGGTCGCATCTTCCAGCCGACCCAAGGCATTCATGCGTGGGCCCAATTGAAAACCAATCGACTCGGCATCGACCGTCTGCGGATTGAGGCGTGCCACTTCCATCAGCGCCAGCAGACCAATCCGTTTGGTGCGGCGCAATTGATCCAGCCCCAGTTGTAGCAGATAGCGAGCGTCATGCACCTGTTCGGCCACATCGGCCACAATACCCAGCGCCACCAGATCCAGCAGTTCTGTCTCTTCGCCGGCGCGGTTACATTGCTTGTAAACTTCTTGCACCAATTTGAAGGCCACACCCACGCCAGGCAGCGTGCGCAGTGGATCGCCCAGCGGCTGAAATTTGGGGTTGACGATGGCATCGGCCCTGCGCACGCTGTCGCGCCCGACGGCGGCGCTGGTTTGGCCCCACAACGCATCGAGGCCAGGCCGCAACGTTTGAAATTCGGGCGTCAAATCATGGTGATCGGTGACGATCACCGTAATGCCCTCATCTTTCGCATAGCCTACGCCAGCCGCCTCTGCAATACCAGTGTCGCAGGTCAGGATCAAGTGCGGGCGAAAGGTAGGGTCGGCGAGCTTTTCGGCCAGTTTGTCGCGCAACATGCCGTGGCCTTCGCTAAAGCGATTGGGCACATGAAAACGGATGCGGTCAACACCGGCCAGCCGTTGCAGCGCAGCCACAAGTAAGGATGTGCTTGTTTGGCCATCAACGTCAAAATCACCCCAGACGAGAATATTCTGGCATGCGTCCAGCGCCTGGCAGATCAAGTGGGCTGCTTCGGCAACACCAAAAAAGGCGGTCGGGAGGGCGGGTGAGTAATAGGTAGGGTCAAGAAATGCGCGCGCTTTGCCTGGTGTATCGAATCCACGCTGCGCCAGCAACTGCGCGATCAGCGGGTGACCGCCGACGGTGGCGATTAACTCCGGTGTCGGTTGAACGGGTGGGCGTACAGTCCAGTCCTGAGACATAAGAAGGTGACTTTATTTTGCCTTGCGTAAGAGCCGCGCCACATCGGTCCATAATTCGGGCCGTTCTAAGATGTCCGCAAATTGCTGAACCCAAAATTCAATTCGTTTTTTATCCAACTGGGGATAACTCTTGATAATGGCTTCGATATCGATTGCATCTTTGGGACGATGAGCCACTGCTTTCATGATGATCAAGTCTTCGGGCGTTGGTAGCCGAATCTGGAGCGAGTCTGCTTGGTGTAGTTTGCTACGTTCTACCATTTCGACTTCGAAGGGTAGCACCCCTAAAGATAGGTCCACATCAATCTCACTTTCTGTGTGGCGCAACAGAAGAACTCGACTGCGGCGGGCAAATTGCTCTGCATCGTCTACACGCGGCACTAACCCTTCTTGACGTGCCAACCTAATTAAACGTGGCAAATCATCTGTTGATGCCAAGATAACGGCATCTGCATCGGCCGTAAAGCGTGGCTCGGCGAGAAGACTGACTGCAATTCCGCCAATGATTGTGCCCTGGTTGTCAAAATGAGCTAGGAGCCTTTGTAAAGCTGTGAGTGCATTTTGGAACGAATCTAACATTGGTGGTAGAGCCATTAGGAAAGCTCCTTGAGTTTTTTCCAGCTTTCACGTACGGCTTCGACTTCGTCACTATGCCTAGTTTTCTGCAAGCCTAGCACAGCAGCCAATCGTATGATCGAATTAAATTTTCGCCAACGCGATGTAACAGTCGCCAGTTGATGCTCCTGTTTCTCAACCTCTGCAACGGCTGCCCAACCAGCTTGCCATTCCTGCACCATCTTCTTGTTCATAGGGTTGCATCTCCTGATCAAAACGCCAACTCGGTCACATCGTCCAGCGTAAATTCTAGCGCTGTCTCCGTATCAATGGCAAAGAAATCCTCGGTATCGGCCACCGCGTTTAGATCACCGGCGCTGATGCCACGGTTGCAGCGGCTGCGGTAGACACAAAAGTTGCAAAAGTGCTGGCGGTTGCTATCGGTGTCTAGAATCATCGGGAAATCGGCTTCGCGCCCACCGGCAAGAATGGCGTCGAGCAGGCCATGCAGCCGCGTGTGGTTGGCCGCGTGTTGGGCACTGTCATAACGAAAGACGACCGGCTGATTGGGGGCAGCGGTGAACCAGTAACGCATCTCCACCTGTTCTGGGTCGATGGGACCCCAGGGCAGCCTCACGCTCGCCTCGACTAGCACATACGGGTAGACAATGGTTTGCAGGCGGCGGCGCAATTGGGCCGGATCGCTGCGTTTGCGCGTGGTCTTCCAGTCGATGATGACCACGCGCCCATTGGGTTCGGCGGCAATCAGATCATATTTGGCGGCCAGACGAAAGCCGGTACCGGTCGGCAACCCAAAGGGGATGGTCAAGATGCGTTCTGCCTCGACAAAATCGGCTGGCAGATCCGCCGGGCGGTGGCGCAAATAGGCATTGAACCAGCCGTCTAGTGGCTGCTCTAATTCTGCGCCTAAGAGCTCGACATCAATGCCGATCTGGGCGCGCTCAACGAGCCGGTGAAAGGTGGCGCCCAGGCGCATTAACTGTTCATGCTCTTGTACGGGCGAGGCTTCCACCGCGGGCCAAGCCAATTGTTCGACATAGGCCAGCCAAAAACGGCGCGCACAATCCTCAAACGCCTGCAAGCTAGATTGGCTAAAGGCGAAGGTATCGGGTAGGGGGAGAAGAACTGTGCTCATGCAGGGTATGATAGCACAGGTGTGCGGAATGTGGTAGTACAGGTGTACTGTTGATACGAGAAAAGGAGTGTGGTAAGCTGGCGAATAAATTCGCAGCACGCCTAACCCTTCACCCCGCTATAGCTAATCCCCTCGATAAAGTAACGCTGAAAAAAGAGATAGATCAAAATCATCGGCAGGGTCGTCAACATGGACCCGGCCAGAATCGCATTCCATTGCAAATTGTTACCCATATCGCCACGCAGCAGCGCCAAACCCAGCGGTAACGTATACAGATCTCGGTTCGTATTTACCACGATCAGCGGATGCATAAATTCGTTCCAATTGCCCTGAAAGCTGAAGATGATCAGCGCAATGACCGCCGGACGCGCCAGAGGCAGGCCCACGGTGAAAAACATCTGCCAACGATTAGCACCGTCGATGCGCGCCGCTTCCTCGATTTCTATGGGCAACGATTCAAAGAACTGTTTCATCAAAAAGACACCGAAGGCCGTCGCCATCTTGGGAATAATCAGCCCGCTGTAGGCATCGATCATGTTTAGCTGTTTCAAGATAATAAACATCGGGATCAACTGGACAATGCCCGGAATCATCATTGTGCCGAGAATGGCCAGGAAAACAAGATTGCTGCCGGGAAAGCGGATGCGCGAGAGCGCATAACCGGCCATACCAGCAAAGATAACATTGGTCGCCGTGACTAAAATGGCGATAAAGGCGCTATTAAAGGCCCAGCGTCCCACATTAAACCGCTGCATGCGCTCATAGCCTTCAAACGTCCATACCTCTGGAATCAGCGCTACTGGCCGCGCATTGATCTCCGGTAAGGTTTTCAGGCTCGTCGTGACAGCCAACAAAAATGGATAGAGAAATGCTAGGGCCAGTAAGAAAAGTAGCGCATAGGAAAGCCAACTGCGCACTCGAGGCCAGTCAAATGTTTGCCGTTTCCCAGTGTGTTCAACGCGTTCGAGACCGATAGTCGCCATACACTTTTTCCTTTACAATCTTAACCCGTGAGCAGTCACATTCCCCACTGACCACTAATTACGGATAACCGATCACTGATTATTCCCCGTCGTGATCCGCCGCTGGATCAAGGTGAGGGTGAAAATAATAATAAAAAGAAGCACGGCAATCGCGGCCCCCAGCCCCATTTCCGAATTGCGAAAGCCATTGCGGTAGACCATAAAGGCCATTGTCAAGGTCGTTTTGGCCGGGCCACCAGCGCTCATCACGTAGACTTGATCAAAAACCTGGTAGGTGCCGATCAGACCCAACGTGACCACAAAGAAGGTCGTGGAGCGCAGCAATGGCAAGGTGATGCGCCAAAAGGTTGTCCAGGCGTTGGCGCCGTCCATCTCCGCCGCTTCGTAGACGGGGCGCGGCACATCTTGCAGCGCGGCCAGAAAGATCACCATCAGCGTGCCAATCGTCGTCCAGGTATTCATCAGCATAATGCCGGCCAGCGCCATACTCGGCCCGCTGATCCAGTCCCAGATCGTAAGACCCAACACGCGGTTGCCCAACCATTCGGCACTCTGTGCGGTAAGCCCAAACCAGCCTAGAAGAATGTGGATCAGGCCGCGCGCATCGTTCATCCAGGCAATCGGTTCCCACACGCCAAAGGTGATCGTCTCCAAGATGCGGTTGACTAAGCCACTACGTTGGTAGAGAAAGAGAAAAATCAGGCTGATGGCAATCGACGATGTGACAGAAGGGAAGTAATAGGCCGTGCGAAAGAAACTTTTGAAGCGTAGAAAGCGCTGATTCACGACAATGGCCAGGAGCAAGGCCAATGCGGTTTGTAAAGGCACAACACCCAATGCAAAATAGCTGGTGTTCTTGAGTGCTTTAAAGAAATCTTGCTGGCGAATGCCGCCTTGCACCAACAATGCTTCGTAGTTACTCAGGCCAACCAAATTTGCTTCCATTGGCGGACTGATGCCATTCCAATCGGTAAAGCTAAAATAGAGGGCAAACAAAATCGGTATAAAAAGAAAGATGCCAAAGATGATCAGCACCGGGGCCATAAAGAGCCAACCTGCGATCGTATCTTGGCGGTCTTGTTGTTTAATGCCAGTTGCCATTATTATCACGCCCCTTGGATAGAGTAGAGAAGCAAGGGCGTGGGGGAGTAGGGGTAAGAGAAAATATCACCCTTACTCCCCACTCCCTTACTTCCCCACTCAATTACCGACTCAAGACCTCATTGCCGACTGACTCGGCATTCGCCAATATATCTTCTGCGGTGGCGCCACCGGTGAAGGCGCCTTGCAGATCACTGTTAATCGTATCCAGCACGTCCTGGAAACCGGCTTGGAATTGCCAGGGGCGAGCGTAATCAGCGCCATTGAGGAAGGGTTCTAGCGTTGCAAATTGGGCTAACCAATCTTCGCGCAAGCTGGCGCGAGTGGGCATCGCCAACCCCAAGTCGGTCCAGGCCTTCATGCCTTCCGGGCCGGTTAGATAATCGACCACGCGAATCGCGGCTGCCTGATTCTGACCGGCGGTCGGCACCGCATAGCAGACGGTGAAGGCCATGGTGGCCTCACCGCCGGGTCCGGCGGGCAACTCGACAACACCGTAATTGACATCTGGGAATTGATCGGCCAGGAAGGGTACAATCCAGTTGCCTTCAATGGTCATAGCAGCACGACCTTTGCCAAAGGCTTCGCCCGGCCAGCCGCTATCCAGATCTGGGAAGTTGGCGGCCAAGCCATCTTGCACCAAGCCAATGTAGAAGTTCATGGCTTCTAATGCCTCTGGGCTGTTGATCGTCATCTGCGTGCCATCTTCACTGACCACGCTACCCCCCGCCTGGTAGATAAAGGCAATCGCACGGGCGAAATCAGGCGGTAACACGAGGCCATAGACGCCGGTGTCGGCATTGGTCAACTGCTCGGCCGCCGCGCGCAGATCATCCCACGTCCAATCATTGGTCGGGTAGGCGACGCCAGCCGCGTCAAAAAGATCGGTATTGTATTCGAGGGCTAGGGTACTAAAATCTTTGGGTGGACAGTAGAACGTTCCGTCCACGGTGAAAGCCGCCCGCAAGCTTTCATAAAAGTCGTCCGGATCGGTCAGTTGGTCGCCGATCGGGGCCAGTGCGCCGGCCTGTACAAGATCATGCAAGCGGAAGCTGTCGACATAGAAAACATCGGGTGGGCTGCCACCGGCGATCGAGGTTTGCAACCGGGTGTCATACTCCGGCACCAGGTTGAGCGTCACCTGGAGGTCGGGATTGGCTTGGTTGAAACCATCTACCACTTGCTGTAAACGGGAGTTTTCAGCGTCGGAGCTGGACCAGCCCATCAGTTGTAATTGGGTGACGCCTTCGGCAGCCGGTTGTGCGGCTGTTGTATCGGTAACGGCCTCACCGGCGACGGGTGTCGCCGTGTCTGCTTGTTCCACCGCTGGCGTATCAGCCGCCGGTTGTTGACTGTCGCCGCCAGGACAAGCGGCCAGAATCAAGGTTAGCACGACCAAGATCCCAAAACGCGACGCGTGACGTAGAAAGGCTTCTTGCATACGATTTCTCCTTACAAAGAACAAAACTCAGCACAGAATTAACGGCGGGTTTGTCCCACGTTTTAGGATAAAGTCATTTCGAGCGCGTTGCAGATTGGCATTGGCTGCCTCTTATTTGATTGTTGCACCCAGGCTACGGGAAAGCCAAGGTCCATATGCGAGGTGAGTAAATTGGGTAATCCGGGAGCCAAGGCGTGCAACGCACTTATCTAAAATCGGAGACGCACCCTTGCAGTTTCCAAAACAATTGGTAATTCCTTATAAATAATACATGGAATTAGGTTGCAGTACTGTAATCCTTTTGCAAATCCAACGGGTAATGTTGCCTGCGCTTACCAGTATGGGACTGTTAGGCAACTGATATTACGCACCTGGGAGCGCCGGCATCCCTGCCGGCTGCTGCTAGGTGCGTAATATCAGTTGCCAACTTCTAAAAATTACACTGCGCACCCAAAGACATATTTTGCGTAAGGGTTGTCGCGTGCATAAAAAAGACCGGCGCTATCTGGCGCCGGTCTGTAACAAGCTGAAAGTTTTAATGGCTGTACGCCTCAATCAATGTTCGCTCTCGGCCGCAAACTCGGCATAGGCTGCCGCATCCATCAAATTTGCCAACTCCTTGTCCAGCGCGTCATCTGGCTGCACTTTGAAGAACCAGGCTTCGTACGGCCGCTCGTTGACCAGCTCTGGTGCGTCGATCAACGCCTCGTTGATTTCCACCACTGTCCCGCTGATCGGCGCGATTACCTCTTCCGCCGCCTTGACGGATTCAACGGTCGCCGCTGGCTCGCCGGCCTGCACGGTTGCGCCGACGGCTGGCAGTTCAACAAAGACAACGTCGCTCAACATATCCTGCGCGGCATCACTGACGCCGACAATCGCGATGCCATCTTCGATGCGCACCCATTCATGGGTTTTGGCATACTTTACATTGCTGTCGATTTTGTAGGTGGCCATGAGTTGCTCCCTTTATGGCGTAGCGCGTACGATTACGCAGTACGCATTATTTATAACGTGGTTGATAAAATGGTCGTTTGACGATCTTTGCCTTTTTCGGTTGGCCGCGCACTAGAATCTCAATTTCTGTGCCAATCGCACTGGTGGCGGCGGGCACATAACCCAGCCCCAGAAACTTGTCCAGGGTAGGGCTCTTCATGCCACTGGTCACATGGCCGACCACTTGGCCGTTGATGGCGATCGCATAGTGCTCACGCGCTACGGCTTTTTCTAACATTTCAAAGCCGACTAACAACCGCGGTGGCTTCTCCATCTTTACTTTTAAGAGGGCTTCGCGGCCAAAGAAGTTTTTATCCCAGCTAATCGTCCAGCCCAGGCGTGCTTCGAGCGGGCTGGTCTGGGCGTCGATCTCATGGCCGTAGAGGGGCATGCAGGCTTCAAAGCGCAGACTGTCACGCGCCGCCAATCCGCACGCAAGCAGGCCATCATCTTTGCCCGTGGCCAGCAATTTGTCCCAGAAATCAATCGCCGCGGTCGCAGGCAGGTAAAGCTCAAAGCCATCTTCGCCGGTGTAGCCGGTGCGGCCAATCAAGGCGCTGATGCCAGCCAGCTCGACTTCGGCGCTGGTGCGGGTGGCGATCTGGCTCAGATCCGTCGTCGTCAAGCGTTGAAGAATGGGTTCGGCCTTGGGACCTTGCAGCGCCAACATACAAACGTCGTCGGACACGTCGATCAGCGAGACATCAAAGCCGAGGGTGTTGGCTTGCAGCCAGGCCAGATCTTTCTGGCGATTGCCGGCATTGACGGCGATAAACCAGCGCTCGGGCAGGCGGTAGAGAAAAATGTCGTCGACAACGGTGCCGTCATCATAGAGCAGCAGGCTGTAATGGGCTTCGTACTCTGCCATCTTTTCGATGTCCCACACCTGGATCAATTGCAGAAAGAGGTCCGCATCGGGGCCGCGCAATTCAAACTGGCCCATGTGATCGATATCAAACAGACCGGCCGCGGTGCGCACGGCGTGGTGCTCGGCGGTGGGACCTGCCGGATATTGGACAGGTAACTCCCAACCGGCAAATTCGACCATGCGCCCACCCATGGCAACGTGGCGATCGTAGAGTGGTGTTCTGAGCATAGCACAACCTTTCTGTTGCCTGGTGTGGCGTTGCAAAGCATAGTTGATAGGCATACTATAGCAGTGGCGATTCAAGTTGGCAAATGATCCAGCATTCACTTTTCAGCGGGGATAAATCCCGCGGCTGACAATAGCAA
>JBBRVA010000180.1:0-11369 GCA_038247295.1 Caldilineales bacterium
AGCCAACTGGATGTTCCTGGCGCTGCTGGCGTGGTTGGCCTATCTGCGGCAGGGCAAGCGGCGCGATCTGGTCATTTCGGCGCTGGCGGCCGGTCTGGCCTGGCTGACCAAAGTACCTTCACTCTTCCTGGTGCCTTTTGTGGCGTTGGTCGTCGTCGTAGAATTAGGATTGGTCTGGCGCCAGACTCGCCAGTGGCAGTGGGAACCGGTGCGACGCTGGCTCGGCGCGGGATTGGCCTGGGGCGGCTTGGCGTTGGTCACCTGCCTATTGCTCTGGCCGGCCTTGTGGGTCGCGCCGCTCGCCACCTTGCGCTATGTGGTTGAGTACACCTTTATCCAAGCGGGCGGCCACGGCAATCCCATCTATTTTAACGGCCACGTCATTGATAGCTGGGTCGATCCCGGTTTCTGGTTCTACCCGATTACTTATTTGTGGCGCACCACACCGGTCACCTTGATCGGGCTGTTCCTGGCCGGGGTGACTCTGGTCTGGCCGGGCGCAACTGCCAGCCTGAAAACTGACTCGCTCAAGCAACGGCGTACGCTTGTTTATCTGCTCTTATTTGCGGGGGGTTTTCTGCTCTTCATGACGATCGGCTCCAAACGCTTTGATCGTTATTTGATCCCGATCTACGCCCCTTTGGATCTGGCCGCTGCAATCGGGTGGATGACGATGCTGCGCTGGCTGCTCGGTTGGGTGTCCCCCTTAGTTATACGCTGGGCGCCAGGCATCACAGTGGCGGCGTTGGTCTGTGTCCAAGCCGTCCATTTGTTGCCAATCTGGCCGCACGTGATGAGCTATTACAACCCACTGTTAGGTGGCGGCGCTAAAGCGCCAGACGTGATGATGATCGGCTGGGGCGAGGGGCTAGATGAGGCTGCCCGTTACTTGAATACCAAACCAGCCGCCGCCGAGGCGCACGTGGCTGCCTGGTATGCGATTGGCAGCTTTTCCTACTTTTTCGATGGTCATACCCAAGCCATCGAATTTGAAAAAATGGCCGACATCAGCCGCTGGTTGAATCTGGACTATGTCGTCACCTATATTCACCTCTGGCAACGCCGTTGGCCGGATGCGCGTCTGCTCGACTATCTGGTCAACTATACCCCCGAGCAGCGAATTATGATCAATAACATGGATTATGCCCAGATTTACGATCTGCGCACCATTCCGCCACCGCCCTATCTTGCCCCTGGCCGGAGTCAACGCGTGGTGGATTGGGATAACGCCATTCGCCTGCTGGGCTATGCCTTGCCGGAGCAGCCTTTGCAACCTGGTGAGCCATTTGCCGCGACTTTTTATCTGCAAAATATTGCCGCTTCGTCCGCTTCGGCTCTGGCAAAGAATCTCAATGTTTTGGTGCGTGTGACAGATGCGGCCGGTCGCCAATGGCTGCGCGCCGAAGGCTGGCCGTGGGGGTCGCCAACCTCGCAGTGGCAGCCGCAGGCAATCTGGGAAGACGGCCATCAATTTGTGCTGCCCGCCGAAATGCCGGCTGGCCTCTATCGAGTGGAACTTAGCTTTTACGATCCGGCAACATTAGATTCGCTGCCGGCAGTTGATGCGCAGACGGGCGCCGCCCTCGGCACGCCGCATGTGGTAGATTATCTGACCGTCGGCGCGCCAAAGGTGGTAGCCGCACCACTGGCCCGCCTTGGGGATGAAATCGAGCTTTTGGGGGCAGACATCGCACCAACCACTGTGGCAGCGGGTGAAAATTTAGTGGTTCATCTGGCTTGGACCGCCAGTATGACGCCAACATCTGATTACACATCGTTTGTCCATCTGCTCGACCTAAGTGGTACGTTGGTGGCACAGCACGATAAACAACCCCCTGCCAGCTTCCTGCCGACGCATCTTTGGCAACCTGGCGCAGTGATCAATGAGGAATATATTCTGCTCTTGCCCAGTGATGCGTCGCCTGGCCAGTATCAACTCTATGCGGGTATGGTCGACTCCACAGGCCAGCGCCTCCCTGTGCAACAAGGGAATCAACCAGCGGTGGATACCGTGTTGGTGACAGAGATCGGTGTAAAGTAGGGTGTTGTTCGAGAACGCAAGCATGGCGAGCTACCGAAACTTTATTCTGCTCCTGGTTGGCAGCCTGCTTGTGGCCGCCCATCTGGTGCTCTTTAGCCCTTTGCCATTACTCTGGCGCACGATAGCCGCGCTCTGGATTACGGGGTTGATCCCGGGCCTGTTACTTGTTGAGTGGGTGCTGCATCAGCGCACCCTCCTGTTTGATCGCCTGGAGCGGGTGCTGTTGGCCATCGGCGCTGGTTACACAATTTTGATTTGCGCTACACTCTTTGCCAGCTACATTCCAGGTGGGCTGGCAAAGGGATGGATGGTGGCCTTGTTCGATGGGCTGTCTGTCGTGTTCTTTGGCCTTTGGTGGCGTCAGAGCACTGTTTTTGAACCTGGGGTTGGCATAGCAGACGAGATCGACCGTACCGTTGCTCAACGCTGGCTGGTGGTTGGCTTACTCAGCCTGCTCCTTATCGGCGGTTATTTTCGCCTTGCCGACTTGGGCTATTCTGAATTCCAGAGTGATGAGGCATTGCCGGCACTGCGCGCGGCGGGTGTGGTGCAAGGGGCCGAAGAGGTGCTCTTTTTACACAAAAAGGGCGCCACGGAAATTTTGATCCCAGCTGCGCTGCTGGCATTGACTGGCCACCTGACGGAACAGAGTGGCCGGCTGCCCTTTGCCTTGGCCAATCTCGCCACCCTTTTCGTGGTGTTTGCCCTGGGGCGGCGGCTTTTCGGCGCCCTAGCCGGCTGGATTGGCGCGCTGCTGCTAGCGGTGGATGGCTACTACATCGGCTATGCCCACATGATGCAGTACCAGAGCATCATTTTTCTGATGACGCCGCTGGTCGTTTTGATCCTCTACCGTTTGGTTCAACAGCAGGGTGGCAAATCGAGCACTGACAAGTTGGATGGTTTGGCGGGTGGGTTGCGTTTGGCGGCGCTTTTTGTCGCCACCGGTCTGCTTTCGCATTACGATGGCATCATTGTGCTGCTGCCGGGTGTCTATCTGCTCTGGCGGCTGGTGCGCCGTGGCGTAGGCTGGGCGCACCTAGGTCGGGCAATCGTTATCCCTGGTCTGCTTGCCGGTGTCCTAGTGGCGAGCTTTTACCTGCCTTTTGTTTTACACCCAAATTTCCAGGCCACCTATGCCTATTACAGCAACAATGTGATCGGCAACAATCAATGGTTCTACAATCATCTGGCCGAGTTTGCTGGACGAGCGACCTTGTTCAACACCGTCTATGCTTTCTGGCTGACCGTTGCTGCGACGATCCTGGCGTTGGCACGGCTCTACCGGCGCAACATCCGCGGCTGGGTTGGACAGATGGCAGGTGGACTGGTGCTTCTCGTGAGTGCGCTCGTTATCTTTGCCCCCAATTGGTTGCGAATTGGCGACATCGATCTGATCCCCTTTCTTGTTGGGTTGGTCGGATTAGGCGTGCTTGTGCTGCCTAAGACCACGGCCCAAGAACGGCTACTCTGGCTTTGGTTGGGCGCGCTATTGCTACAATCGCTCTTCTTGACCAAAGAACCGAGCGCCCATTTTCATGTTTTTCTGGTGCCCTGGTTTTTGATTGTGGGACAGACGTTGGCTTGGCTATGGCAAAAGTTGCGTGCAGCGGTAGGCGAATGGCCGGCTGTGATGGTAGGTGTGGGGCTGACAGTGGGTTGTCTGCTGCTCTTTGGCAGCTATGCGCACTGGTTTTTCATGGACCGAGTTGAGGCGGTGCGTCATTGGCAAACGATCACGCCGCCGCGCTGGTGGCCGGTGCAGAATTCTGTAGCGGATCAGCCAATTTTTGGCGTGCCGCACCAGAGCGGCTGGAAAACAATCGGCATGCTCTACGCAACCGGCCAATTGCGCGGCGCGTACAACACCAATATGCGCGAATGGGCCGGCACCTGGTATACGCGCGGCGCGGAGTTTTGCGAGGAAGAGCCAACCTATATCTTGCTAGAACGTTTGGATCGCCCCGCCGAACAGGCCGAATTGCACGCCGCTATGGCGGATGCGTACCATCGGTTTGGCACAGTCGAAGTAGGGACAGAGCCACGCCTGGAGATCTATCAGCGCGACCCCGTGACCAGCGTACAGCGCTTCGACGCGGCTGTCTACGCGGCACAATTTGACGCTAATTTCACCGGTGCCGATTTGCCGCTGCGCGCACCGGTCATCGAGCCGCAATTGATCCCGCTGGATTATCACTTTGGCGATGCAATTCAACTCGTCGGCTATCGATTGGAGCAGACGACGGTGCAGCCGGGCGGAACCCTGGCGCTTACCCTACATTGGCGGGCGACCGGGTCTATCGACCAGCCGTATACTTTGTTCAATCAGGTGATCGGCGCGCAGGATAAGATGCTGGGTCAATTGGATGTTGCGCCCAGTTGTCAGGCTGGCCCGACACGCGAGTGGGAAACTGACACATTGATCACCGGCTATTACCAGATCCCAATCTTTGCCGACGCCCCAGCGGGTGAATATCCGCTCATCGTTGGGCTATATCAATCCGAAAATGGTGAGCGATTGCCTGTTGCGACGGCGACAGGCGAAGCGATTGGCACGCAAATTCAACTCACCACCATCGTAGTTGCGCCATGATGTCGGCGGCTATTACCTATGATATTTCTTTACAATATCTCTAAGGAAAAGAAAGGAAAAATGTGATGACGGCACGTAAATTGGTCCGGCCAGCGGGCCTCTATTTCGAGGAGTTTGAGATTGGCGATACGGTGGAGAGTGTTGGCCGCACGATCACCGAGACGGATGTGGTCAACTTTGCTTCACTTTCCGGCGACTGGAACCTGATCCACACCGATGCTGAGTATAGCGCTACGCAGATGTTTGGTCAGCGTGTCGCCCACGGTTTGCTGATCCTCAGTATTGCCAGTGGACAAGCAGTGCGGCTGGGCTTTATGGAGGAAACCGTGATCGCATTTCGGGGCCTGGAGTGGAAATTTGCGCGTCCCGTTTTCATCGGCGACACCATTCGTCTACGGGTGACAATTGACGAGAAGAAAGCGATGCGCCGTCTGGGCGGCGGCCTCGTCAACTTTAAGCTTGAAGTAGTCAATCAAAAAAACGAAGTCTGTCAGCGGGGTACGTGGGAAATTCTGTGTAAAGCGCAGGGATAGTAAGTAGTAAGTGGTAAGTAGTGATCACTACTTACCACTTACCATTTACTACTTACCACTTAAACCGGTGTATTAGAATCATTCTCGGTATACGGATTCACTACCGGATCTGGTGTGACAGTGGGTGTATATGGGCTAGCCGGTGTAACTGGGCTAACGGGCGTAACGATGCCGCTGCTGGTAACGCCACTCAATGGGAATTCGCGTGCCAGTTGCCCATAGAGATGATACTGGGCCAAACTGGTCGCAATGCCTATGGCGGGCAGGGTGACCAGTAAGCCGATGCCACACAAGATGATACCAACTAAACCGGCGACCAAAAAGGCAATGCCACTGCCAACGATGTAGACGATCACAACAATGGCGACTGGGCCGAGATGCTGGCGCGTCCAGTTCCAAATTTCGGTCAATTGTAATCCGCTGCGAATCTCTTCATCGCGGGCATACGCGATGGTAAAACCAGGTGTCATCAGGGCTACGGCAATGCTGTAAAGAAAGACCAAACAGCCGCCACAGGCCAGGATCAAGCTACCAATTGTTTCGGCTGCACCGCCCTGATTATCCGTCATTGCGCCGCCAATCGCCATCGGGATATAGAAGACCAAGGTCGGCAGTGCCCACACCACAGCGACAACAGCCAGTTTAAAACCGCGGATTAAATCTTCGCCCCATTGATTCCATTCCGGCAGCGGCTGCGAATTGCCGTCGCGCACATTTTGTAATAACCGAACGCAGTAGCCGGCAATGATTAAGAAACCGACCACACCAATCAGAACGGGCGACAATAAGACGCTAATCAAGCCCAAACCTGCCCCAATCGCCAATTTTTCTAGCCAGCGTTCATCTTCTGTAAAAAAAGTAATCGCCTTGCCAATATCCATCATATCCTCCTCAATCGTAGCACTCTAAATCTTACCTTCAATCCTTTTAATGCAGCCTGCACCAAAGAATAATTACCCTTTTAGCCTTATTCGATTGGATTCTAGCATACCCACCAGTGTGGACCAATTTGGATCTGTTCTACCAATCATTCGACTGTTAACCTTGTCAACCATTACGCAGACTACGCCCAGAAGTTTCAGGCTATGCCCATCCGCGCACCAGCGATTTGTAAGGCTAGTTGGATTTCCTCAACCACCCAACTGTCCGTTTCAGCGGCCAATCTCGCGTGCAGAATTTCCCCCGTCCGTACCTCCGGATGGCTGCGCCCGATCTCACCCAGCGCCCACGCCGCGTGGCCACGCACCAGCGCTTCTGGATCGTCCAGAGCGCGCCGCAACGGCGCTACGGCGGCCGGATTAGCCCAATTACCCAACGCAACACAGACATTGCGCAGCATGCCATGTCGTTTGGCGCGCTTGATCGGCGAGCGGCGGAAGCGTTTGCTAAAGGCCGCCGGCTCCAGCCAATAGGGGTTCAGCGGGTCAAACCCTTCTAACAGGGGGGGCGCAATTCGGTCGTGTTGGGCGCGCAGCCCGGCCAGCAAGGGCGTCCGTTCTGGGAGCCGACTATTATACGGGCAAACCTCTTGGCAGATGTCGCACCCAAAGATGCGGTTACCAAACGCGCGCCGCAATTCACGCGGGATCGCCCCTTTGGCTTCAATCGTCCAATAAGAGATGCAGCGCTGCGGATCCAAATGATAGGGTCCCACAAATGCCTCGGTTGGGCAGGCGCCGAGGCAGCGCGTACATTGGCCACAGGTGGCAAGTGTGGTCTGGCGTGTGTCATCGGCCGTACTTTCATGGTCATCCGTGAGCACAATCGACCAACTGCCATAATTTTGAGCGGCCGGTAAGCCACTAATTACCGCTTCTGCACTCAGGCGGGGTGCATTCACTGGCTGGGGTGGTGGGTCATAATCCACCACCTCTGGAATCAAGAGCGTCGCCAGCAGCAGCCAACTGCCAGCTTGCGGATGAATGGTGCAACAGTTTTTGCCGGTAAAGCCAATGCCAGCCTGATGCGCCCAGTCGCGCTCCAGCACAGGCCCCGTGTCAACTAAGCACTTGCCAGGCGTGCTGCGCTTAGTCTGCGTGCGGATGAAGGCATCCAACGCATAGAGCAAGGGCCGCATGATCTCGTGGTAATCGTCCCCCCACGCGTAGCTGGCAATGATCCCTCGGCTGGGATCATCGCGCCGCGCCGGGGGCAGATCAAATTGATGGTAATCAACCGCCACCACGATGATCGAGCGTGGCACAGGTGTATCGCTGTCCACCAGCAATGCCGGCTGACGGCGCGCGTCCAGGTTGCGTTCCAAATAAGTCATCTCGCCGGCGCGCCCCTGCGCAATCCAGGCCGCAAAAAGATCGGCATGAGGGGCGTCGGTGACGGGCAGAATGCGGCAGTGGTCAAAGCCCAGCCGGCGGGCCGCGTGTTTGATCTGGCTAGCAAGTTTGTTTGCCAGCCGCGGTGCACCTGCGGGTTGTTCGTCATTCGTCATTCGTCGATTGTTCCCCATCCCTCTATTTTACTTTTCTGGTGAGCACCGGTCAATATGGTAAAATCATTGTCTTGAATTTTGGCGCATTCTGTGAAAGGGAATCTATGATGAACGGCAAACGGCTTACCTCAGCAGCATTGGGACACCTGTCGATTGATGTGCTCAATTCCTCGGTTGCCATTATTTTGACTTACCTTTCTACCAGCAAATTCAACTTGACGGTCAGCCAAATTGGCTTCGGGGCTATGATCTATACCCTGGTGGCCGCTTTTAGCCAACCCCTCTTCGGCGCGGTGGCCGATCGCTTGCGCGGGCGGTGGCTGGGCGCGATCGGTTTATTGTGGACGGCGGCTTTCTTTGCCCTTGCCACCTTTGCCAACAGCTTTGGCTTAATGGTAACGTGTCTGAGCATCGGTGCGTTGGGTAGCGGCGCGCTGCATTCATTTGGCATGCTCAACGCCGCCGATTCTGGCGGCCACCGTCCGGCCTTGGCAACTTCGATCTTTTTCCTGGGCGGTCAATCGGGCTTAGCGCTGGGACCATTGGTGGCCGGCCTACTCTTGCAACGGATGGGGCTGACGGCCCTGCCTTTGATGGCATTGGCCATGATACCGGCCATTGCGATGATGGCTGTGTATCAAAATGGCCCTCTAACCGAGCTTCCGCCCAAGCCGGCAGTGGCGCCGAAGGCTGGCAAGCGCCCGGCGGAAAACCGCATCGATCGTCGTACCAGCGCGGCCGTGCTGATGGTGACAGCCTTTGTGCTTTTCATCACCTTGCGCGCCACGACAACGCAGAGTTTTAGCACCCTGTTGCCCAAATATTTTGATGATCTGGGCTATGCGCCCAATGTCTATGGCGGCATGATCGGCGCAATCAATTTTGCCGGGGCGCTCGGCACCTTTTTCGGTGGCTTTCTGGGCGATCGTTTCAACCGGCGGGTGTTGCTCTTTACCTCTACGCTATTGAGCATCCCCTTTAGCCTGGCCCTGCTCACTACCGAGGGTTGGCTCTACTATGTTTCTGCTTGTATTGCCGGTCTGCTGCTCAATATTCCACACAGTATTTTGCTTGTCATGGCGCAGCAATTGCTCCCAGCCCGTCGCGGGCTGATTGGCGGCGCGGTGCTGGGCTTTATGTTTGCCAGCGGCGCCGGGACCACTTGGGGGGCCAGTTGGTTTGCTGATCAAGTTGGCTTGCCGCTTGTGCTAACGATTATTGCTGTTATTCCTGCTGGTGCTGCGTTGTGCGCACTCCTGTTGCCAGCCACGCGCAATGTCGCTGGTCCCGTGGCTGCACCCATAGCGACACCGGCGGGTGATTAATCTGGCTTCGAGAATTCATTTTGTACACAGAAGTACACAGATAAATACAGATTTTAACTACAAACTGGCCATAATCTGCATTTATCTGTGTACTTCTGTGTACTTCTGTGTATTCCAATCCCCAATGATTAACAGACCAAGAGCCGAGTGCGCAACATGATCCGCTGGTCTGTTTGTCTTTTCCACCTACCTGATTCTCTGCACCGCTGATTTTCCTCGCCGACAACCTTACAAATTTACAATTTCGGTATATATCATTTATTGTACAAAGATGCTCCAATTGCTTTTCAAAAGCTGTAATCGCGTTATTTGTCAATCAAACCTTACGGAGAATCCATAATTTGTTGTAAAAACAGATAATTTTTAAGACATTGTAAGGAATATTGTACCAATTTTCTGATAGAATAGAAATAGGTGATTTTTGACGTGTCGAGATTGCTCTATGCCGCAAAATAAAATCACCTGCTCAATCCATTCCCACCTTCGCAACGTCACATTGAATATGGATTTATTTGGTTGTGCATTCGTCCTTGCGATCCAGTGTTTGCAACTAACAGGCTTATGTTATCACAAAAAATCCCTTTACTCCTGCTCTTGGCTTATTTGGCCACGTTTTTTAGCCCAACCATTTCAGCATCATCGCGACCTTATTTAGAACCTAGTTTGCGTCAATTTCCCCAAGCCGACGCCGCGAATAATACTTTTTCTGTAATTGTGAGTGCCAAAGATCTGGCCACCGCTACGCACGCCGTGGCTACGGTCGGTGGGCGCGTCACCAGCCAATTGTGGCTGATCAACGCCGTCGGCGCTAGCGTTACGGCGGGCCAATTAGAACGCTTGGCGGCGGATCCAACCCTCACCTCACTTTTTGCCAACAAAACGGTCGGTAGTGCCGCCGATGTAGAGCCAACCGGCGACCCCACCGTCTGGAAAGTGGCCAGCCCTGTGGCCATCGATGTCGGTGCCGATTTGCTACACAGCGGCAGTGTGGGCGGGGCGCCGATTACGGGCCAGGGTGTTACCGTGGCCGTAGTAGATAGCGGCGTCCATTACAAGGATGTCACCGCCACCCATCCCGAGGGTATGTTGAATCTGATTGGCCAAGCCGATTTTGCCAACGAAGGTGTATGTGCCGTCACGGGGGAGGGTTACCAGCAATTCCCCGGTTACTGTTGGACCACTGCCCAAGCCAGTGCTGACGGCTTTGGGCATGGTTCGCATGTGGCGACTACGATTGGCAGCCATTTTCGCGATGCTGCAACTGGTAGCCGGCTGGGTGTCGCCCCGGATGTGCGCATCTTGAGTGTGCGCGTGCTGGGTGATGACGGCGTGGGCACCTACGAGGATGTGGTGCAGGGGATTCAGCATGTGGTAGAAAAGAAAGATGAATGGCAGATTCGGGTGCTGAACCTGAGCTTGACCGCCTATGCAACGACGCCCTACTTTGTCGATCCGGTGAATTTAGCCGCTGAAGCAGCCTGGCAGCATGGCATTGTGGTGGTGGCCGCGGCGGGCAACAGCGGCCCGAACGCCCAAAGTATTACCGTTCCCGGCAACGATCCCTATGTACTCACCGTTGGCGCCGTTGACTCGAATCGCACGGCCGGCAAAGAGCAATGGGGCGACGACAGTGTGCCACGCTGGTCGGCATCTGGCCCAACATTAGATGGTTTTATCAAACCGGATGTGTTGGCGCCGGGCGCCAACGTGGTCGCCTATATGTATAATGATCCCAACGACAAGCAGCAAGCGGCCGCCTTGGTCCAATCCCACCCCAATTATCAGCCAAACATCGACATGTACCGCTTAAGCGGCACAAGTATGGCGACAGCGGTTGCTTCTGGTGTGGTTGCGTTGCTCGTGCAGGCGCAGCCAGAATTAACGCCGGATCAGATCAAGTTTCGGCTGATGGCAAGTGCACAATCGAGTGTCACCGAGCAGGGCGAGCTAACTTATGCGCTGCTCCAGCAAGGCAGTGGACGCCTCTGGGCGCCCGATGTGGTGCTGCGACAGGATATTCCCGTTGAAAGCGCCAATGCTGATCTGAATTTAAGCGCCGAGTTGGCAAATCCCTGGCAAGAAAGTGACGAAGCCAGCCAGATTGATACGTTTGATCGCGACGGTGATGGCCTACTGAATAACGGGTCGATTATTCCCTATGGCTTGAAATACGAATATTACGAAGGGGTCTGGACGACAGTGCCAGACTTTGCCTCACTGATCCCGGTCAAAAGCGGCGCCGTCGACGGCCTTGCCTTGGCACCCAGTACGCGCTCAAATAATTATGCTCTGCACATGACCGGTTGTATCTATGCCCCGGTCGATGGCGTCTACACCTTCTATGTCAATTCCGATGGTGGTAGCCGGCTCTTTATTCGTGACCACGAGGTGGTAAACAATGATGGCGTCCACGGCCAACAAGAGTTGTCTG
>JBBRVA010000181.1:0-11369 GCA_038247295.1 Caldilineales bacterium
CAAATTCGGAAAACAACAGATGAGGAGGTTGGCCAGTATCTGCTGTTTTCGGGGTGCCCCTTGGACCCTGCTGTAGTGTTCGCTGGATACTTATTTTTTTGAAATGGCCTAAAAATTACCGGGCAGGTTCGGCAATTTTATCTTGCTTGTTTAATGCGTGCTCCGCGCATATAATGATACTGGCCCCCTGTGCCAGCGAACTCATTATACAATTGCCAATTTATCTAAAGGAGAAAATTATGTCTGTCGATACAAAGCCGGCCAAGGATGGCTTTGACGAGGCCGCGCTCAGCGGTCTGATTAACCATATCAAGGAGAAGCCTGAAGCGGGCAAGACGGTCTGGAAAGCGCAGACGACGTGGTTGGGCGGTTTCAAAAGTCAGGCCCAAATTCGTGATTTTACTGTCGCGATGGATGAACCGACGGCATTGGGCGGTTCTAACACCGCGCCCAACATGGTCGAAATGGTTTTGGGTGCCTACGGCTGTTGTCTCACCACTGGCTATGCCGCCAACGCCGCCATGCAGGGCATCGTGTTGGATGACATTCAGATCGAATTAGAGGGTGATCTGGATCTTAATGGCTTCTTCGGTTTGCAAGACCCCGAACAATGCTGGCCGGGCTACACCAATGTGCGCGCCAAAGTTTTGATCAAAGCACCCACGGCCACACCGGAACAAATTCAAGCACTGCATGCTGCGGTCGTGCGCACATCGCCGGTCGGCTCTATTCTGCAACGGCCGTTAAATGTGGCAACCGAGTTAGTCGAAGCGTAAGCGAAGAAACGATTATCGTTGGTAGACAGGGCGATAGGTAGGTAGGCGTCACCTGTTTACCTATCGCCCTGTCTACCTATTCGGCAATTAGGGTCGGTAAAAAATTAACTTGGCGCATTGTCACCGTTTGCCCCCCAGAGGCGGTGCGCCCCCAGAGGGGACCCGCCCCTGGGCGCGTGGCGCGGCTCACGGTTCGGCTGAGGACGTTCGACGAGCCGGGTGCCCGCTGGGCGCGAGTCGCTCACCTCGAAGCTGTGTAAGGATCTATTTTTGTCCTAGAAACAAGCTGCTTACCGCATGACGTGGGGTAATTTATGCTTTTACATTTTGTCCTACTGTGCCGTAGACATCAGCTTTGTCAGATCCCACCGGCTTATCAAGCGACTTGTGAGTGGAGGGCGATGCCCATACGCCTTAGCGAGGCGGGTTCGGGCTTGATGGTAGGCCGGCACGGCGCGTAGTGACGCTGGCGTCAGCCGCTGGATCAAGCGTACCACCGCCACTGCCTGACGAAAGCGCTGCTGTTGCGCCTTTTCCCATGCCAATCCACATACCGCATGAAAGCGCGGCGGCAGCAAACCAGCCGCCACAATCTCGTCTAATTGTAAGAAACGCAGGTAGGGCGTCTTGAAGAGGGCCTTGGCCAACTCGCCAGTGGTCGTACTGGTCAACAACTCTGGTCCTTCTAGCATGGCCTGGTAGTAGGTGTAAAAGTCGGTTAAGGTGGGCGGCAGCATCGTCGGCGGCACGCCGGACACCACCGCTGATAGGTGCGATTCGGCGTAATATTGCGCTTTCTCCGTTAGGGTTAGTGGACGCAAAAATGTTTCATACGTCAATAAAGAGGTAGCGACCAGCGTGGCCCAAACCCACATCAGCAGGGCTGGATCATTGGCGCGGTAGGATTGCCCAGCAAAGCGAGGCGTGGTCGTTGCTGGATACTCACCACGTACGCGGTGGTGGATCGCATGGGTACGCGTGCCCGAGCGGATGGCAGTATTTAGATCGCCAAAGATCACTTCGTAGGTGGAGGTAAAGGTGCGGCGCGCCCGCCCCATTGGATCGTTGCGAAAAGTGCTGCTCTGATTCACGCCCTCTGCTACCGCTGGGTGTGCCAATTGCAAAACCAGGGCACGCAATCCACCCAATAGGAGCACCGATTCACGCCCGATCTGCCATGTTGTGCTTTGCGGCCCGTAAATGCCTTCCACGTCGCCACACGCCTGGGCGCGGACATGTGCCAGGCAATGGGCAAAAACCGCATCATCGTGCGCTTTTTCGGCCTGTGTTTGGGGTGGCAAGGAATTTTGTCCGGACGTTTTGTATTGACTGTGCATACTACTCTCCATGAACATTACTGCTCAACCACCAAATTATGGTGAGCTAGATACAGTATAGCATAGTGTGCAGGGGCGCGTTTGACTTTGAGTGCATAAAAAACACGCTCGGCCTGTGCTCACATGGCTGAACGTGTTTTGAAGATTTACAGCGGTTGGTACTTAATCTATTCGCTTACAGCGTGGCTACAACCGATGGATCGGAAGCGTGTTGCCACTTCAATTAAGAAGTCAATTAAGGCGCAGAATTGACGACTTTTTGTGGATCGTGCAACACAGTGGATAACAACATCGTGGAAATTTTTTCGCTGCGTAGTTGTCTGCCGTCGGCGCGTAAATGATAAACGGTATCGAAAAACATCGGGTCGGGAAAGACGTAATCATCGGGCGTCCCGATCACTGTAATGGTGGAAAGCGCTTGTAATTTTTGATAAATTTGGGCGATGGCGGCCTGGTTATCTTGAAAAGTAAATTGAGTTTCGGCGAGCGACGGAAAGAGATAGACGACCGTTGCCCCACGTTCGTCGGCAAATTTACCAAATGCCCCAATCGTAGCCAAGGTCTGATCGTTGAATTTCTCTTCCTTAAGCCGTGCAATGCCCGCTAGCTGTTGGGGCGCTGGCAAGTTAAGATGGTTAACAAAATCACCAAATTCGTTGAAAGCGGAACGGTTGTAGATTGGGTCGGGGCGCGCAGGTAATACTTCTAAGAATTTGGCCTGCATAAACTCCGGTAGATTTTTGATCAGCGTACCGTACTGCTGGGGCGATGAGATAAACTGGGCAAAATCCGGCCGAATCTGCATGATCCACAATAAATTCAGGCCACCATCCAGCAGCGATCCGTACCAATGTTCATACTCGGCGCTGAGCACAACCAGATCACCCGGTCCTATATCCGGTTTTACCTCTTCTAACATATAACGCAGACCTAATGCACCGTTCAAGCCCATGTTGATCACTGGCAGCCCAGTTCGGTTATGGACCACGGCACTGTCGAGCCCTAGCGCCAAGTTGGAGCCACCGATAAAGACGATCTTTGGTGAACCGGCCGCTTTTAGCCGTTCATGTTTGTCGATAATGCTGGTATAGACCAGCTGCGATTTAGGCGGCAAAAAGAAGAGCGTTACGTAAGTCAAGAGCAGCAGGCAAATCATCAGCGCACTTTTTATCAACAACTTTTGCATAGCCTACCCTTCTAAAACTGAAAATAAATGAACTGGGCTTCGGATTGCATCACCCCAAACAGGACGATCATCGCGACTACCATGTAATAAAAGGACCAGCGCGCCCACCCTGGCTGCCCAGCTAAATTGATCCAGCCGTTGCGATGGACATATTGCACACCTTCCATAAAGAGAATGCAGGTTACCACGATCAGCGCAGGGACAATGCCAAGGCCCAGCCCTAGATTGGAACGCAATTGCAAGTCGCTGAAAAGATGCGTCACGATATACCAGGCGTCAGCCAGGTTGGCGGCACGAAAGAAGATCCAGGCAAAGGCAACCAGGTGAAAGGTGAGCAACGTATTGAAAGCCCTGCGCATCCAGGCTAGTGGTCCAGACTGGGGGACGCTTACCGTCCGGCTGAGCAGCCCACCGATCACCACGGCGCCGACAATGTAGAGCCCGTGCAACGCACCCCAGATCACGAAGTTCCAACTAGCGCCGTGCCAGAGGCCGCTGACCATAAAGACGATCATGGTGTTGAGATACCAGCGCCACTTCGCCACGCGATTACCGCCCAGGGGAATGTAAAGATAGTCACGAAACAAGGTGGAAAGTGAGATGTGCCAGCGCCGCCAAAATTCGGAAACTGACTGTGACAGATAAGGCTGGTTGAAATTTTCCATGAGCCGGAAGCCCATCACCCGCGCTGCGCCCAGGGCAATGTCCGAATAGCCGGAAAAGTCACAGTAAATCTGGTAGGCAAAAAAATAGGTGGCCATGATCAAGGCAAAACTGGTGTGGCTAGTTGGGTCGCCATAGACCGCGTTGACGACAACGGCCAGACGGTCAGCGATCACTACTTTCTTAAAGAGGCCCCAGGCCATCAACTTGAGGCCACTCGTGACGCGGTCGTAGTCAAAGTCGTGTTGTTCGTGAAACTGGGGCAGCACATTTTGCGGGCGCTCAATCGGCCCGGCCACCAGTTGCGGGTAGAACATGACATAGAGCGCAAAAAGGCCCAGATGACGTTCCGCTTTGTGCCGTCCCCGATAAACTTCGATCGTATAGCTCAACGACTGAAAGGTGTGAAACGAGAGGCCGATCGGCAAAATCATGGCCAGGTTTTCAACTGGATAATTCCAACCGATTGCTGAGGCCAGCGCGGCAAAATTGCCATTGAGGAAATTGAAATACTTGAAGATCGCCAGCACACCTACATTGGCGATAATGCTGCCAATTAGATAGAAACGCCGGCGTTCACCTTGTGCATTTTCAATCAGAATGCCGGCTCCATAATCGATCAAGATCGTGAAGAGCAAGATCAAGATATAGACCGGAATAAAGGCCATGTAGAAATAACAACTGGCGGCTAGAAGCAATACCCAGCGTGCGCGATAGGGCAGTGCAAAGTAGGCTGCGGTTACCACAATGAAGTAGATGGCGAACTGCCAAGAGTTGAAGAGCATAACAGTGGTCCAAGGCTGTGGTTTAGAAAGTGCGCCGGTTTAGAAAGTGCGCCGGTTTAGAAAGTGCGCCGGTTTAGAAAGTGCGCCGGTTTAGAAAGTTCTTGTGAATATCACGGCAACTACCAGGGAATGGTAGCATAAGGGTCTAAAAAATATTGTTGCAATCCACTGACAAATTTGATCATCCACCTCATTTTATAGCCATCTTCTGTACCTTATCTATTGTCTGCGCTCGCCCCTTTTTCTACAATGGCTAAAGCGTTACAGAGGAAAATACGGGGACACGAATGTGAGGGATAATTATGAGCAGTGATTCTGGGCAAAGTACTTCCATTTGGATGGCAGTGGAGATGCCGCACTTCGCACCGCTAACAAGCGATTTGCAGGCAGACGTTTGTGTGATTGGCGCTGGCATTGCTGGGCTAACGACGGCCTATCTGTTGGCACGTGAAGGCAAATCGGTGGTGGTGCTAGAGGATGGCGAGATTGGCGGTGGTGAGTCCGGCCGCACCACTGGGCATTTGGCGAATGCAATTGATGACCGCTATGTAGAGATGGAAAAAATGCATGGTCGGGAGGGGGCGCGTCTGGCCTTCGAGAGCCATAGCGCGGCGATCGACCGCATTGAGGCGATTGTCCAGCAGGAAAATATTGATTGTGATTTTCAACGGCTGGATGGTTACCTTTTTGTCCCGCCTGGCGAAAAGACCGCTCTGCTGGACGATGAACTCGCCGCAGCGCGGCGCGCCGGGTTCCAAGCGGTCCAGCGCGTCGAACGCGCACCGTTAAGTGGCTTTGATACTGGCCCTTGTTTACGTTTTCCAGACCAGGGCCAATTCCATGTTTTGAAATATCTGGCTGGTTTGGCGCGCGCCATTACGCGTGATGGGGGGAAAATCTTCTGTGCCACGCGTGCGTCCGATCAGATCGAGAGTGGCCCTCCGGCTCGCGTCGCTACCGAAAATGGTGCGACTGTCACCGCTGATCATGTGGTTGTGGCCACCAACTCGCCAATCAATGATCGCTGGTCCGATCTGTTTTCCATTCACATGCGCCAAGCGGCCTATCGCACCTTCGTGATCGGGGCGCGTGTCCCCCGCGGTAGCGTACCTCGCGCGCTTTTCTGGGATACCGGCGATCCTTATCACTATGCCCGTCTCCAAGACGCACCGGCCAAAGCAAGCGCAACGGCTGCCGATGAAATCCTAATTGTCGGCGGTGAAGACCACAAAACGGGGCAGGCAGATGATGCCGACGAACGCTATGCTCGATTGGAAGCATGGACCCGTGAGCGTTTCCCCATGGTTGAGCGCATTGATTTTCGCTGGTCCGGCCAGGTGCAGGAGCCAGCGGACGGTCTGGCGCTGATCGGCCCTAATCCAGGCGATGCCCCTCACATTTATATTGCCACCGGTGATTCTGGTATGGGCCTGACCCACGGCACCATTGCTGGCATCCTTATTACAGATCTGGTGATGGGGCGGCCCAACCTGTGGGCAACCTTGTACGATCCTGCGCGCCGAATGCGGACCCCCAGCGCTGCCAGTGAACTGGTCAGTGAGAATCTTAATGTTGCCGCTCAGTTCAAAGATTATGTGACTGGTGGCGATGTTGCGCATGCCGACGAGATTCCCGCCGGCGCTGGTGCGCTGGTGCGACGTGGCCTGAGCAAAGTGGCGGCCTATCGCGATGAAGTTGGCATTTTGCATGAACATTCGGCCATCTGTACTCATCTCGGCTGTGTCGTCGCTTGGAATGCAGAAGAGAAAAGCTGGGATTGTCCCTGTCATGGCTCACGCTTTGATGCTTATGGCCGCGTCATTGATGGCCCCGCCAACGTGGATCTGCCTGCCATTGAGTAGGGAGAATAGCCATGCTTACGACCGACTTTGTGGCACTTTGGTTTTTGTATCACCAGCTAGACCATAAATCACTACCTTGATACATGACCACTGCTTGTATTTCCTCTACCCTATGTTATGCAGCTTAGCTGCCATGCCGTTCACTGGGTAGCCGGTACTACCCAATTACCTGGAGATAAGGAGTATGACGATGACGACGCGATTGCAACCAATGCGTCCCTTTGGCGCAACTGGCGTAACCGTCCCTTTGATTGGTTATGGCACTGCGCCGCTGGGGAAAGAGCACATCACACGTGAAGATGCGGTACGTTGCCTAAACCATGCCATCGATCAAGGCATTATTTATCTGGATACCTCGCCCGACTATGGCAGCGAACCACATGGGGTGAGGTCATGCGCACCCGGCGCGCCGAAGTTTTTCTGGCCACCAAAGTCAACCGGCGCAGCATGGAAGGCGTACTTGATGAATTGCGCGCGTCAACGTGCTGGATGCTAATGGTAACCGTCTCAATGGTGTGGCTGTACAAGTTGAGTATGGTGCACGCGAAACTGTTGTCACTGGTACACAAGGTAAAGGAGATGGCGTGGCGGAATTTGTGCTGGGTGGCGGTCAGGATGTAAAGGTGATCCGCGATGTGGGTGGTGCTGCTGTCACGAGTGATGTCGCAACTGCTTTGTCGACCAACCCGCAGAATATTCCCTACGAAGCGCTGATTAATGCTCAATATTGCCAGGACGAGGCGAACTGCCAACGTTTCGTGGCAGGCAACGCCTGCAATGGTCACTTTAGCTGGACCGTAACCTTCCAACGTCAACGCTAGCTGGACAGTGCGGATGGCAGCATTGAAAGGCCAATAAAGGGCAGTGAAAGGTTCTTTTCCACTCCCCTTTGCTTTATAAATTCTCTTTGCGCGGCGGGAACAGTGGGTTGCGGCCATGAGAATGACTGTTGCCATTGCTCCTTGAGGGCTGTTTCGCTTGGGTCATTATCTCCATCGGTACAGCCGTTGGCATCATGGGTGCAGTGGCTTGCATCACTGGTATGGTTGGCTGCACCACTTCTTGTGCTGGCTGACCATTGCCGTTTACCTGAACATTCGGCGCTACTGGTTCAGTTAACAAGTGCGAGCTACTGTAACTGTTGTAATAGCTGTAACTGTAATAGCCATTTTCGGCTTTGGTGATGCCGTTGACCACGACGCCAACCACACGTGCCTTTACCTGACCCACTGCATTGAGCGCCTGTTTTGCCCATTCACGCCGTGTTTTGCCCGAACGGACCACCATCAATACCGCATCCGCTAGTGAAGATAAGATCACGGCGTCAGCCACGGCCAGCACAGGTGGGCTATCCATAACGACAATGTCGGCGTGCTCCTTTAATTTGGTCAGGATATCTTGCATACGGCGTGAGCCAAGCAATTCGGCTGGGTTGGGCGGTATGGGACCAGTTGCTAACACGTATAGCCCAGGTACGCTCGTCTTTTGTAGCAAGCTCTCGATTGGCATATTGTCCGACAGCAAAGCCGTCGTGAGGCCAATGTTGTTAATCAGCCGAAAGAGGCGATGTTGCGTAGGCCGGTGCATATCCACATCCATCAAGACGACACGCTTGCCACCATGGGCTAATGCTGCCGCCAAGTTGGCGGCGGTCAACGATTTGCCCTCCATCGGCGAGGGACTGGTGACGAGCAATAGCTTTAATTGACGATCGACCATCGTAAACTGGAGATTGGTGCGTAGGAAACGGTAGGCCTCGGTGGCAGGTGCTGGCGTATTTTGTAACATCACCAGCCGATCTAGCTCAGTTGCCGGCTCTTTCATCAGCGGGATCGAACTGAGCACGGACATATCGAGCGCCTTTTGGGCGTCGTCGGCCGACTTAATCGAGTCGTCCAAATATTCGATTAAGAAGGCGCCACCGGCGGCCAATACAAAACCAATCATGGCGGCAATCAGCACATTAATCAGCAAGTTAGATGCCGTCGGTTCCGTTGGCACGACCGCCGGCTCCAGAATGTGCAGGGCATTGGTGGCACCCTTTTGGGTGTTTGCCAACAGCGCCGCATAATTGGCCTGCAAGGTTGTCAATTTGGTTTGCAGCGCCGTGGTCTGATTCTGAACGGCAACGATCTCGCGTGCACTAAAGATCTTGCCCAGATCTTCTTGTTTTTGAGCGATTTCATTTTCGGTGTCGGTAATGTTGACCTGGAGTTTGTTCAACTGTTCATCGACAAACGTAATCCGCTTCTGTTCTCCAGTCGGACCCTTCAAAATAAGCTGGCTCACCAGTTCTGCGGCGACGGCATACGATCGATTTGGCTCCTCGTCGTAGACGCGGATCTCAATGATCTGCGTGTTTGGGATCACGCTCACGTCATAATAGGGTAACCATTCCATATTCAGCGCTTGCATCGTCGCCTGTTTGATCGGTGTGCGCTTGGCAATGTCGGCATAGGTTTCGGCCAACTGTTGGGTCAGAAAAACTTGCGTGCTGCTCGGGTTGGGATCCTCAATCGTGGAGCCAACCATCAACGTGGTGCGCGCTTCGTAGACAGCTGGCTGCAGCATTGTATAGACAAAGCTGGAAAGCGCAGCAACCAAGGTAGCAGCGGCTAGCAACCACCACCATTTGATCAAAGGACGTACATATTCGCGAACTTCAACACTGCTCATAGTCTGCACCTTCCTGCTCGTAACATAAATAACGCTTTAGTTGGCAGACAGTAGTCGGTATACGATGCTCTACTGTCTACTGTCTACTGTCATGGCACCCAAATCGGATCCCAATCTTCATATTCATTATTGCTCAAATTGTAAGGGTTCGAACCATCTATATCCATCACCCAAAGTTGGCGCCGTCCGGTGTCGCGATTAGAGAAGAAGACAAGCTTGCTGCCATCGGGCGAAAAACTCGGGTGCTTATCCCATAACTGATTGTTCGCTGTCAACTGGCGCTGGGCGCTGCCGTCGATGGTGGATGTAAAGATTTCGTCATTGCCTGTCACCGTGCTCACATAGGCAATCAAATCTCCGCGCGGTGACCAAGTTGGGTCATAGGTGATCGCATCATTGTTGCCGGTTAACTGGCGGAAGGTGCCATATTCAGGCGAATAGATTTGAATTTGTAATGTCTGATTCGCATCCGGTTGGACAAGCGCCTGATAGCCACCATCTGGCGACAATCCTAACCGATCCTGAAGGAAGGGATAGACCCAGGCTTCATTGACGCGGTAGAGTTCGCCGGTGTTGGGGTCTAGCGCATATGTTTCCTCTGGACCGCCGCGATTGGTCTTAAACAGAATCTTCTTACTGTAAATGTCGGGCGCACGATCTGGCAAGACCACCGGTACGGCCGGGGTTGCTGTCGGCGTTGCTGTTAGCTCACTGGCTACCTGTAACGGGGGCAGTGGCGTAGCCGTGGGTACAATGACTACTGGCGGAGCCAATGTCGGTACAGCTGTAATGATCACAACACCCCATGGCAGTGCTGTTGGTGTCCCATTCACTTCGGCAAAGGCCGTCGCAATCACATCGTTTGCAATGGCGGTCGCCTGATTTTGTGGCAACGCTGTCGCGTAGATATATTTGGCAATCACGGCGTTGTGAGGCAGGGGCGTGGGTGTTTCGATGCCCTGCTCTGCTTCACTGGTTGCCTGGGCAATGCGCGCGGCCTCGGTGGCCAGGTTCTCTGGCGATGGCGACGGATAGACCAACATTGGCGTTACATAACCGGTGGGAACCGGCGTAAAGGTGCCAGTCGTCAGCGCAACGGCCGTTGCATACTCGGCATCGGCGGTGGCCAACGCATCACTGGCCGGTGTTGGCGTCTCGACTACGATTGCTGGCAGCCTTTGCTTGATGGCAACCGCCTGCACCGTGGCCAAATTCTCTGGAAAGGGCGTCGGCGTTACAACGTCAATTGGGACAGCAGTGTACGTGCCTGTGATCATGGCAACAGTGGTTGCGGTCAAGTTGAGTGCTACCACCGTCATCACGTTTTCGGGTACGGGTGTCAACGTAGCGACGACAACCGGACGGGTGGGCAGTGCTGGTGGCGTGGCTGGTGGTTGGCTAATACTAATGATTAGCGCCGGTGCGTTACCTTTGGTTTGAAGACCCAAACCGCTATCCCAGGCAAAGAGCGCATTTGTGCTTTGGCTAGATGGTAGGATGCGCACTGTAACCGACATGGCGCCTTCTAAAATCTGTTGCGCCAACCAGGCGCTGGTGTTGGCATCCAATGTCCATTGGTTGACTTGATCCACTGCCAGGTCTCCTGGTAGCAATTCGGGCAAGGTAATGGCGGTTGGTACACTATACATGGTCAAGAAATCAGCGCCACCCAAACTCTTCAGGGCATTTTCTGAAATTAGTTGCACCTGCCAGGCGCCACTAGATTGTGCATTCAACTGTTCTTGCCGGATACCCGTTAAGCGCAATTCAGTCTCCAGGATAGCGGTGCCGCGGGGAATGCTGCTCAAGTCAAAGCGCATAGCCGCGAGCCAGGTGTCTCCATCAAGTACCCCGGCATACAAGAAAGAATCACCCAGATAGGCCCGGCGCTGGTCGTTGCTGATCCACCACCCTGCCGTGTTGGGATTTAAATAGAAGACTTGACCATCCGGCACAGCAGTGGGTACCGCAAGTCGCTGCGAAATCTGCAGCGCCGAAGCGGTTGCTGGATCCGACATTGGCGTCGCGCTTGGTTTCAGAATCAGGTCAGCTGACATCGGCGTCGACGTAAAGGCAAAGGTGGA
>JBBRVA010000182.1:0-11351 GCA_038247295.1 Caldilineales bacterium
CCGCACCTACGACTTGCCACGTTTCTTACCTTAATGGCCGTGAGGGTTAGGGTGGGGTGCTTGGGCCAGAAAAAAAACTCATCGTACCATAAGTCAACCCTGATCGGAGCCTCTATGTTGCGACCGCGCCGCAGTTTATCAATTTGGCTGATTCTCCTGCTAATTGGCACTGCCAGTTTCGCCACCAATGTCATCGCCGACAGTCCAGACGGCACCATCCCACCCACGATTGGCAATTGCTCGATCTTTCCCGCCGACAATATTTGGAACACACCCGTCGACACCCTGCCTTTGGATCCGAATTCTGCCGCCTATATCAACACAATTGGGCCCAACGCGATTGTGCATGCTGACTTCGGTTCTGGGTTGTGGGATGGTGGCCCGATTGGCATTCCCTTGATCGAAGTCGCCGGCAGCCAGCCCAAGGTGACGATCCGTTTTAACCCCGACGGCTATGCGGATGAGAGTGACCCTGGTCCCTACCCCGTGCCAACCGCAGCCCCCATTGAAGGCGGCGCCGACAGCGACGGTGATCGCCATGTCTTGGTGTTGGAAAAAGAGAATTGCGTGCTTTATGAACTTTACCGCGCATTTCCTCAGGCGGATGGCAGTTGGTTGGTGGATTCGAGCGCCCGCTACGACCTGAACTCGCACGCCCTGCGCCCAGATACGTGGACCTCGGCGGACGCCGCCGGGCTGCCAATTCTACCCGGATTGGTGCGCTATGATGAGGTGGACAGTGGGGAGATTCGCCACGCTATCCGCTTTACTGTGCCGCAGACACGCCGCGCCTACGTCTGGCCGGCGCGCCATTTTGCCTCCAGCCACACGGGCGAAAATTATCCACCGATGGGTCAACGGTTTCGTCTGCGCGCCGACTATGATATCAGTGGTTTTTCAGCGCCAACCCAAGTGATTCTGCGCGCACTGAAAACATATGGCATGATCCTGGCCGACAATGGCAGCGCCTGGTATATCTCCGGCGCGCCCGACGAGCGTTGGGACAATGATATGCTGCACGAATTGGATGTGGTAACGGGGTCCGATTTTGAGGCGGTCGATGTCTCGTCGTTGCAGATCGATCCAAACTCTGGCCAGGCGGTGACAGCCAGCGTTGAATTTACCAACTGGGTCTATCTGCCGTTGACCCTGCGCTAGCTGTAAAACGATTTTCCAAATCGTTGCGTTACCGCTGACGAAGTCGCCGTGCGGCGACTGCAAAGCAACAATTTGGAAAATCGTTTTACATGCGTTTGTGGGCCAAATCATTGCATCTAGGCATGACTATGGCCGTGTTGGTGGGTTAGATACTCGGCTGGCCCGGCAAAATTTAAGCGCCCATCGGCCAATTCTGGACGTGCGTCTTGCGCTTTGAGGTGAGCGTCAACCCAATTGATTATGACATCCAGCCCAGTGCCATCTTTGAGGTTGCTAAAAACAAAAGGCCGCTCTTTGCGCATCTTGATCGTATCGCGTTCCATCACGTCCAGCGAAGCGCCCACGTATGGCGCCAGATCGATCTTGTTGATCACCAGCAGATCCGAACGCATAATGCCTGGACCACCTTTACGTGGAATCTTATCGCCGGCCGACACATCGATCACATAGATCCAGGCATCGACCAATTCTGGGCTAAAGGCCGCCGCCAGGTTGTCGCCACCGCTTTCCACCAACACCAGCTCCAAATCGGGCAGGGCCGCTTCCAGATCCAAAATGGCTTCCAAATTCATCGAAACATCGTCACGAATGGCCGCGTGCGGGCAACCACCCGTCTCTACCCCGCGCACGCGTTCTAGTGGCAATACGTCGCGCCGCAGCAAAAATTCAGCATCTTCTTTGGTATAGATGTCGTTGGTCACAACGGCCAAGCTATAGTGCGTCGCCAGCGCGCGACTCAAACATTCGACCAGCGCCGTCTTGCCGCTGCCCACCGGGCCGGCGATGCCAATGCGCAGGGCTCGGGTTGTTTTTGGATTTACCATGTTGATATTGTCCTGGTAGGAGAGGGGAAATAGGGAAACAGGGAAACAGGGAAACAGGTAGATAGGGAAACAGGTAGACAGGGAAACAAGTCGATGTAACCTGTCTCCTTGTTTCCCTGTCTACCTGTTTCCTTTAAAACGCCAGATATTCACGCGCCGCGTCGGCATTAAATTGCTCGCGGGTGCCTTGCATCACGATCGCGCCGGTTTCCATCACATAGAAGTAGTTTCCCACATTAAGGGCAAAGTCCAAAAATTGCTCTACCAACAGAATCGACATCTCGCCCTGCTGGCGCAACGCTAGGATCAAATCTTCGATTTCCTGCATAATCGAGGGCTGAATGCCTTCGGTGGGTTCATCGAGCAGCAGCAGTTTGGGGCGACGCACCAGCACGCGGCCAAACGCGATCTGTTGTTGTTGACCACCGCTCAACGTGCCGGCCACACGGTTGCGCATCTGCTTGAGGACGGGAAAGATGCCATACACTTCGTCGAGCGCGGCGGCGTCTGGTTTGCGGCTGGGCGTTGCTTCGAATCCCATCAGCAAATTCTCGTACACGGTTAGATAGGGGAAAATACCGCGCCCCTGCGGTACGTAGCCAATCCCTTCGCGCGCCCGATGGCTGGTGGACCAGCGCGTCATTTTGGTGTCCGCCCAATAAAAATCACCTTGTGATGCCTGTAGCAGCCCCATAATACTCTTTAAGAGCGTTGTCTTGCCGACTCCGTTGCGGCCCATCAAACAGACAACTTGGCCGGCTGGCACGTTGATATTCACATCGCGCAAGATAACACTTTCGCCATACTTGACCTGCAAATTGTCAATGCGTAACATAGGTTTACTCGTCCTTTGGTTGACTAGGGAAAACGGCATTCAGGAAACGGGATTCGGGAAACGGCGGGAAGGATTAGCGATTGGAGATTAGAGAGCAACAATCTCTAATCTCCAATCTGCACCGCTTATTGGCTTGTCATTCCTAAACAAACACAATGATTAATGGCCCCTTGTCACTTTCTCCTTGTCTCCCCCTCCTCCCGTCTCCTTGTCTGGCTTGTGGCCGCGCCCCAAGTAAACCTCAATTACGCGTGGATCGTTCTGCATTTGCTGCACTGGCCCCTGACAGAGCAATTTGCCCATGTGCAGCACGCTGACAGTGGTCGCAAAGCTGCGCACAAATTCCATATCGTGTTCTACCACCAACACCGAACAGCGTTGGGCAATCTCTTGCAGCAACTCGCCGGTGCGGTTGCGCTCGCGCCGCGTCATGCCGGCGACAGGCTCGTCGAGCAGCAGAAGTTTGGGCTCCTGCACCAACAACATGCCGATTTCCAGCCACTGCTTTTCGCCGTGCGCCAATGTGCCCGCGCGCACCGTTGCTCGGCTGCGCAGCCCGATCAAGTCCAGGGTGGCATCAATCTTGGCTTGATCGGCGGTGGAAAGGCTGCCAAATAGTTTGAGTGTGCCGTCGTCAAAGCCGGCTGCCGCTTCTAGGTTTTCATAAACCGTCAAGCTGCCAAAGATGGTGGGGGTCTGAAATTTGCGCTCGATCCCCTGTTGCACCAAGCGGTGTTCGGCTGTGCGCAACACATTGAGGCCGCCGTTAAAAGTGACACTGCCTTGCTGCGGACGAGTCTTGCCCGTAACCACGTCGAGCAAAGTGGTCTTACCGGCTCCGTTGGGCCCGATCACAAAGCGCAGCTCACCGTGCGCCATGCTAAAATCCAGCCCGTTCAGGGCGCGAAAACCATCAAAGCTGACGGTGACATTTTTTACATCCAAGATTGTGGCGCTATGGGATGTGGTGGACATTATGCACCCCCTTCTACAACCGAATCCTGCGCCACCGTACTTGCGGCGCGACGGATGGCCGCCGATCGACTGTTATTTTCCCGCAGGGTGCGCAGTTTACCCGGCGCATCTTTGATAAAACCAACAATGCCTTGCGGGAAGAGGAGTACGCTGCCGATAAAGAGCGCGCCTTGGAAATATTGCCAAATGTCGGGGTAGGTTTCGCTAAAGTAGCTGCGGCCATAGCTGACGAGCAGCGCGCCCAAGATTGCGCCCACCAGGGTGCCGCGTCCGCCTACCGCTACCCAAATCACCATTTCGATCGAGGGCACGACGCCCATGCTCGACGGTGAAATGATACCGACCTGGGGCACAAAAAGGATCCCGGCCAGCGCCGCAATACCGGCCGAGAGCGCAAAGATCAAAACTTTGATTTGGACCGGGTCATAACCGAGGAAACGGACACGGTCTTCATTATCGCGCAAGGCGACCAAGATGCGTCCAAAGCGCGATTCAGTAACCCAGCGGCTGAGCAAATAGACAGCGGCCAGACAGAGCACACTGGCAATGTAGAAGCCGGTCTGAACTTCGGTGCTTAATAATGCTTTGCCAAAGAACTTGGCCCCACCCAGGTCGGTGATGCCGTTCGTCCCACCCGTGTAGGCCTGTTGGCCGACAAACCAGATACTGGTCAACAGGGTGAGTGCCTGCGTAATAATCGAAAAGTAGACACCTTGCACGCGGCTACGAAAGATAAAATAACCCAACACGGACGCAATCAGCATGGGTATAATCAATGCCGCCGCGATGGCAAAGATTGGCGACGTAAAGGGCGCCCAGAACCAGGGCAGTTCTTTCAAACCGCTCCAAAACATGAAGTCGGGCAGTTTGCCGCCGGATGACTGCAACTTCAAATACATGGCAAAACCATAGGCGCCCAGCCCAAAAAATAGACCCTGACCCAGACTTAACATGCCGCCATAGCCCCAGATTAAATCCAGACCGAGGGCGATCAGGGCGTAGGTCATAAACTTACCCAGTTGGCTCAGGCGAAAGTCCGACAAATAGGCCGGTGCCAATAAAAACAAGAGGGTGACGACCAGAAATGGCCCCCACCGGCGGAACAAGGTAAACATCGATTTTGGCATAATTTCTCTTCTCCTCCTTTAACCCTTGTTGCGCCGTGTGTTGCTATTCCCGCGCAACCTATAACTCTAGCGCGTCTGCAAAGCCGCCAGGCCGGACGGCTTCCACTGCAAAAAGGCAATCACCAGCAGCAAGACCAGCACTTTACCAACCGTGGCTGTCGTCCCCAGTTCCAAATAGGTGTTCGCCAAACCGATCAGCACAGCGGCCAGGATGGTGCCGGGTAAACGGCCCACGCCACCAAGCACAATCACCATAAAGGCATCCACAATGTAAAAGGTACCAATCGATGGCCCAATCGGTCCGATCAAGGCCAGCGCGCAACCGGCGACACCGGCCAATCCGGTGCCCAGGGCGAAGGTCGCTGCATCCACTCGACGCGATTGCACGCCCAGGCAAGAAGCCATACTCCGATTCTGCATTACTGCGCGCAAGCGACGGCCAGCCGGAGTCCGTTGTAAATAAAAATAGACGGCCACCACGGTGACGATTACCAAGCCAATAATAAAGATGCGCTTGTAGGGCAATAGCAGTCCGGCGCCAATATCCACGCCGCCGGTCAACCAGATCGGGCTGGAGACATTCACATTGGGGGCGCCGAAAATGCTGCGTGCCGCTTGTTGCAATACAAGCCCCACGCCCCAAGTCGCTAGCAATGTATCCAGTGGACGGCCATATAAGTGACGGATCAGCGTGACCTCTAGCACGACGCCCAGCAACGCTGCAAAGAGAAAGGCGGCCGGAATCGCCAACAGGAACCAGATCCCAGCATCGACGCCACCCAGCACCGGGGCGAAGATCTGTTGGAAGAGAAAGGCGACATACGCACCAATCATGATAAACTCGCCATGCGCCATGTTGATCACGTTCATCAAGCCAAAGGCAAAGGCCAGCCCCAATGAGACCATTAACAAAATCGAGCCGACACTAAGCCCGTTAAATGCCTGTGAAATAATTGTATCCATCGATCCCCCTTGTTTTCCTCGCTAGTGAAGCAGTAGGACAGTAGGACAGAAGGACAGTAGGACAGAAGGACAGTAGGACAGTGGGACAGTAGGACAGTAGGACAGTCTGTATCACTGACTGCCCGACTATCCCACTGTTTTACTGTCCCACTACTTCACTGTCTCACTGTTTTACTGTCCTACTGCCTACTGGCTGGCACCTTCGGCCAAACCGGCGGCCCATTCAATATTCTTCAAGAATGGATCGGGCTTGACGGCTTCTTCCGAGCTAAAGACTTCGTCGATCAACCCTTCGGCGTTGATTTGACCGATACGTACATACTTGTAGGTGTGCTGATTTTCCGGATCCACCTTGATCAAACCTTCGGGGGCGGCGAATTCGATCTCACCAGTGGCCGCAGCCGCCTTGATGTCGGCGACGGCGACGCTACCGGCCTTCTCGGCCATCTCTTTCCACAGGTAGACGCCAAAGTAACCGGCCTCAATTGGGTCCGCTGTCACGCGATCCTCACCGTAGGCGGCTTTATACGCGGCGACAAAGGCTGTGTTTTCCGGTGTGTCGGTGGTCTGATAGTAATTCCAGGCCGTGTAATGGCCGGCAATATTCTCGATACCAATACCGCGTACTTCTTCTTCTGCTACGCTAACGGACATAACGGGCAGGGTCTCCGCTGTGAAACCAGCGTCGATGAACTGTTTGAAGAAGGCGACGTTGCTATCACCATTCAACGTGTTGAAGATGGCGTCTGGCTTGGCTTCCTGAATCTTGCTGATGACGGTGCTAAATTCGGTGCCACCCAACGGCACATACTCTTCGCCGGCTAGCGTCACACCCAGGGCTTCTAATTGGGCCTTGATGATCAGGTTGGCGGTGCGGGGGAAGACATAATCCGAGCCGAGCAGGTAGATATTCTTGGCGCCCAACTCATTAACTAGATATTCCACGCCCGGGATGATTTGCTGGGTTGGTTCGGCGCCCGTGTAGAAGATATTGGGCGATGATTCCAAGCCTTCGTATTGAACTGGGTAGAAGAGCAGGCTGTTCAGTTCTTCAAAGACGGGCAATACAGCTTTGCGGCTGGCGCTGGTCCAGCAACCAAAGACGACAGCAACGCCATCCTGCTGAATCAACTTGCGGGCCTTCTCGGCAAAGGTTGGCCAATCGCTGGCGCCATCCTCGATAATCGGCTCGATCATTTTGCCCAAAATACCACCATTGGCATTGATTTCTTCAATCGCCAGCAGGGTTGCGTCTTTGACGGACACTTCGCTGATCGACATGGTGCCACTTAGTGAGTGCAAAATGCCAACTTTAATCGTTTCACCCTCGGCGGCCGCCTCAGCGGGCGCTTCGGTTGCTTCTGCTTCTGCCTCTGTCGTCGGCGTGTCAGCCGCGGCAGGTGCTTCGGCGGCGGGTGCAGCCGCTGGCGCACAAGCACTGATCAGCAAGGGTAAAATAAGGAGCAACACAAGCAAGAGTGAGGTACGACTGGCGCCGCGCAAACTCGCTTTTTGCCAGGCACGCACTTTGGACACAAACTGGACCATTTTTTTCTCCTATCCTTTGTCTGGTGATTAATTGCAAGGGAACTGATTAAGCTTACTCAGAGCCAACACTAGCCTACCAGAAATTGCGCCTTCGTTCACTAGACAAGTCCCCTAAACCTCATCCTATTTATATGTGCAAATTGTATAATAAATATAACAGAACTCATATTTGTAAGCTCAAGTCCCACAAAAATAGCCTGCATATTGTGCGAAAATCACAATATGCAGGCTATGAGAAGACAACTATGCAAAATGTCAGTTGATTAAAACAAGAAATAACGTTGTGCCATCGGCAACTCAGTCGCTGGTTCGCAGGTTAGCAATGCACCGTCGACGTGTACTTCGTACGTTTCTGGATCGACGTCAATCGTTGGTGTGGAATCGTTGTGCACCATGTTCAATTTGCCAATCTTGCGGCAATTTTGCACGGCGACGACTGTTTTATTCAAGCCAAGCTGCTGGGGAATCCCGGCATCTAATGCGGCTTGGGCCATAAACGTGAGGCTGGTGGCGGCTGTTGCCTTGCCAAAGCTGCCAAACATCGGCCGGTAGATCACCGGCTGTGGCGTTGGAATCGAGGCATTGGCATCGCCCATCACGCTCCAGGCGATCATGCCACCCTTGACGATAATCTCTGGTTTGACGCCAAAAAAGGCCGGTTTCCAAAGCACCAGATCGGCCAATTTACCCGGCTCAATCGAGCCGACTACGTGACCGATACCGTGGGTGATGGCCGGGTTGATGGTGTATTTAGCGACATAGCGTTTGGCGCGAAAGTTATCGTTGCGGCTGGAGTCTTGAGATAATGGGCCGCGCTGCACCTTCATTTTGTGTGCCGTCTGCCAGGTGCGCGTTACCACCTCACCGATACGCCCCATCGCCTGCGAGTCGCTGGCGATCATGCTGATCACACCCAGATCGTGCAGAATATCTTCCGCCGCGATCGTTTCGGGCCGGATGCGGCTTTCGGCAAACGCGACATCCTCTGGCACTTGCGGATTCAAGTGGTGACAGACCATCAACATGTCTAGATGTTCGGCAATCGTGTTGACGGTGAACGGGCGGGTCGGATTGGTCGAAGAAGGCAAAATGTGCGGATAGCTGGCAATCTTGATAATGTCTGGCGCATGGCCACCACCGGCGCCTTCGGTGTGATAGGTGTGAATCGCCCGTCCGGCAATTGCGGCCACCGTTGTTTCGACAAAACCAGCTTCGTTGAGTGTGTCGGTATGGATTGCGACCTGGACATCAAAGGCATCGGCCACTGTCAGGCAGGTGTCGATAGCGACGGGTGTCGTGCCCCAATCTTCGTGCAACTTTAGGCCACACGCGCCGGCCTGCAACTGTTCGATCAGCGGTGCCGGTGTGGCGACGTTACCTTTACCCAGGAAACCAAAATTCATCGGCCACGCCTCGGCTGCCTGCAACATGCGCGCCAGATTCCACGCGCCTGGCGTATAGGTGGTGGCATTGGTGCCTGTCGCTGGTCCTGTGCCGCCGCCAATCATCGTCGTAATGCCGTTGGAAAGTGCTTCGTAAATTTGTTGCGGTGCGATAAAGTGAATGTGGCTGTCGATGCCGCCAGGTGTCACAATCAAGTTCTCGCCCGCGATTACCTCTGTCGCCGCGCCGACCACTAATGCCGGATCGACGCCGGCCATCGTATCTGGGTTGCCGGCTTTGCCAACCTTGACGATGCGCCCGTTTTTGATGCCAATATCGCCTTTGACAATGCCCCAGTGGTCAAGGATCAGGGCGTTCGTAATCACCAGATCCAACGCACCCTGTTCGCCTTCGCGGATCGCGCTGCCGCTTTGGCCCATCCCGTCGCGAATCACCTTGCCGCCGCCAAAGGTAATCTCGTCGCCATAAACGGTGTAATCGTGCTCCACTTCAATGATCAATTCAGTGTCGGCCAGGCGTACGCGGTCACCGGTGGTGGGGCCGAAAAGGTCGGCGTAGGTGCGCCGGGGAATTCGTAGTGTCCTCGTTGCTTATCCTTTTACAGGCGAGTAGAGACGCAAAATCTTGCGTCTCTACTCGAATCTTGCGTCTCTACTCGAATCTTGCGTCTCTACTCAAATCTTGCGTCTCTACTCATGATTGGTCCAGCGCACCCTGCACCAGCCCATTGTGGCCGAGCGCGATGCGGTTGCCGCGGAGTTCAGTCAGGTTGACTTCCTTTGCCTCGCCCGGCTCAAAGCGCACGGCCGTACCCGCGGCAATATTCAGACGCATGCCATAGGCGGCCTGGCGTTCGAAGCGCAGTGCCTGGTTCACCTCGAAAAAATGAAAGTGACTGCCCACCTGGATCGGCCGATCACCGGTGTGTTGGACCAACAGGGTGGCGGTGGCGCGGCCTACATTGGCTTCAATATCACCGGCCGCTTCATCCACAAAAATTTCACCTGGCTTCATCGTTTACTCCCTAGGTCGGCGTAAAACCAACACTACAACGGATTCAGAAAGGAACGGATTTGAATTTTCGTTAACGAAGTTCACTCGTTTAGTATCCTATTTGGATAAGCGCGACAATCAATCTGCTGTTTTCTGAATCTGTTGTAGTGTTGAATGGTATAAAGTGGGGAAATCCCTACTGAATCGGATCGTGCACCGTCACCAATTTAGTGCCATCCGGGAAGGTCGCCTCTACCTGCACTTCGTGGATCATCTCGGCGATGCCAGGCATGACCTGCTCACGCGTCAGGATCGTGGTGCCATAGGTCATAATGTCGGCGACGCTTCTGCCATCGCGAGCCGCTTCCATGATCTCCGCGGTCAAAATTGCGATCGCTTCTGGGTAGTTCAACTTGAGCCCGCGGGCCTGACGTTTGCGCGCCAGTTCCGAGGCTAAAAAGATCAGCAGTTTCTCCTGCTCGCGCTGCGTTAAATGCATAACCACTCTCCATGTATGGATGCGCTGTCATTCAAAAGTTTTTCGCTGTTACATGCTTTTGAACTTGAGTTGTACAGTCTGGCGGGCACGTTCGGCCATCGTATGAATCTGTGTTGGGCAGCGATCAATCGCCCAGCGCGTTAGATCAAACGCCTTGAGCAGCATCAGGCTCTGCAACTCGGGCAGCAGTTGCATAAACTCGGTTTTGTCCATCCCGTAGCCGGTTAGAAAAGCGCGCAAACTGCTGTCATTGGGGCGATGCCAGCGCAGTATCTCGATCAAATCATAATGTGGGACGATGTGCGCCTCGGCGGATCCCCAATCGAGCAGACTGATTTTGCCACTTTCATCGATCACGGTATTGCGGATGGCAAGATCACAGTGGTTCACGCCAAAGCGGAATGGGCGGGTGCGTAAATCATAAAACGCCTGGCGAATCGCGTCAATTTGGGCCGGTGTGTAAACGCGCAAGCGCAACAATTCATCGTTATCAGTTAAGCTGTTCAAATTGTAATCAATGAAACGTCGCCACCCAGCCTTGGCATTGCCCTGTTGAAAATCGATCAGCATTTCGCCAAACCCTTCCACGGGAATCGAATGGATGACTTTGGCATATCGTCCCAGCGCGTGCCAGATGTGCGACTTATCCAGCGAACTATCTTCGCCATTGACGCCGACCACGAACGTTTGCACCATATAGGGGCGTGTTCCCCAACAGCCAAGCGCCAGCACAGTTGGGCCTGGAATGCCCAAGACGGAGGCGTGCTTTAGACACCACGCTTCTTTTTCGTAAAACTGCAAGGCTCGTGCTTCGTCCGCTGGTTGGCTCATGCGAATCACGACTTCGGTTTTTGTGGTCCTGGCAATAAAAATCTGATTGACTGACCCTTTGCCAATCACAGGCACGACGGCTTGCACATTCTGGCGCAGAAAAGCCGAGGCTATCGTTGCAGCAAGTTCAATGTCTGTAGCTAGCGAAACGTCCACGCGTCTATCACCCTTCTTTGAGCACCTATCCATCCGCG
>JBBRVA010000183.1:0-11337 GCA_038247295.1 Caldilineales bacterium
CAGGCCGTTGTCCACATGGCGGCGCTGCTGCACATTGTCGATCCAGCGCCGGCGTTGCGCGCCGAGTACGAACGCATCAACGTCGGCGGCACGGCCAACATCGTCGCCGCGGCAATCAACGCCGGCGTGGCCCGGCTGATCTTTTTCAGCACGATCGCCGTCTACGGGGATAGCGGCGGCCAAATTCTCGATGAAAACACACCGCCGCAGCCCACCACCCTCTCTGGCCAAAGTAAACTCGCCGCCGAACAGATTGTGGCCCAGGCCCGGTGCGCCGATGGCCAACCGCTGGGCGTGATCTTGCGTTTGAGCGCCGTCTACGGGGCGGGGGTCAAGGGCAATTACGAACGGCTGCTCCACGCCCTTGCGCGCGGCCGTTTTCTGCCGCTGGGCCGCGGTCAAAACCGGCGCACCCTGGTCTACGATCGCGATGTGGCGGCGGCTGTGGTGCTGGCGCTCCACCATCCGCACGCCGTCGGCCAGGTTTTTAACGTCACCGACGGCGATTGGCACACCATGCAAACGATTATCCAGACCATGGCGCAGGCCCTGGGGCGACGCCCGCCGCGCTTCAGTGTGCCGATTGCACCGGTGCGCTGGCTGGCCGGTCTGGTGGAAGATGGCGCGCAGCTTGTCGGGCGCCCGGCCCCAATCCGGCGCGCCACGCTCGACAAGTACGGCGAGGATATTGCCGTCGACGGCCATCGTATTCAGCAAACCTTAGGTTTCACGCCCCGCTTTGATCTGGCCAGGGGCTGGCAGGACGCGATCAAGCGCATGCGTGACGGACAATCTGCACAGCGCGACAAATAGCGATTGTGATGCATACGCGCGCCACTGTTGATGCTTTTTCTCTGTGTGCTCTGCGCCTCCTCTGTTTCCTCGGTGGACCTGTTTTTCAAAGTGTCTACGCCCTAGCGCCACCCTCACCGATCGCTAAAGCCTAATTTAATACTTTATTAAATTGTAAGCTTTTCCCCCAGAATTGCAAGCTTTTTCTTGGCTTACTTGTGTTAAAATTAATTTACACTTTAGTTTCCGTAAGGTAACTGCATTAACTCAGAAATTGCCACGCGCTTGATGAATCCATCGCTCCGATGCTGGCGAACCCGACCGCAGGAGAACGAATTCGCCTATGTTCACGCTCAGTTTAATCGGCATCTACACCCTGGCGCTGGCCGCGCTAGGCGTTTACAGTCTACGCCATTGGGCCACGGCAAGAAACTTGTTGGCGCTGCCCAACGAGCGCAGTTCGCACGTGCGCCCCACCCCCAGTGGTGGCGGGGTTGCGATTGTGCTCTGCACCCTGCTCGGCCTGATCTTCTACACGCTGGCCAGCGATACCTTTTCCCCGGTGCTCTGGGTCTATGCCGGCAGCGCCGCCGCCATTGCCCTGGTTAGTTGGTTCGACGATCTCTACACCCTGCCCAATCGCTGGCGTTTTGCCGTGCACAGTGCGGCCGCCCTGGTGGTGATCGTTGCCATCGGCAGTTGGCAAACTGTCGCCCTGCCCCTGCTGGGCACGCTGGCGCTGGGCTGGCTGGGGCTACCCATCACCTTTGTCTGGATTGTCGGGCTGACCAACGCCTATAATTTTATGGATGGCATCGACGGTCTAGCCGGTAGCCAGGCGGTGCTGGCCGGTACTGGTTGGGCGCTGATCGGCTGGTGGAGCGACCAGCCAGCGGTAATGGCGGTGGGGCTCCTGATTGCGGTCAGCAGTCTGGGGTTTTTGGCCCACAACTGGGCGCCGGCCAAGATTTTTATGGGCGATGTCGGCAGCGCCTTTCTGGGTTTCAGCTTTGCCGTTTTGCCCCTCATTGTGGCACAACAACGTCCCCGGCTGGCCTTGGTCGGTCTGCTGCTGGTCTGGCCCTTTGTCTTTGATGCCGGCTTTACGGTGCTGCGCCGGCTGCGCCACGGTGAAAACATCTTTACCGCCCATCGTTCCCACCTCTATCAGCGCCTGGTAATCGCCGGCCACAGCCACCGCACGGTTACCCTGCTTTACACGGGGCTGGCCGTCACCGGTCTCTTGTTGGCGCTTGTTTGGTATGGCCTCAGCCACGGCAACGTGCTGGCCACCCTGCTCCTCTTGCCGCTGCTAGCCCTGGGGCTTTGGTTGCTCGTCATCAACCAAGAACAACAAGCACGGGTGAAGAAACCCTCCCCACTCGCCGCCGCCTTCAAAGCCATGGCCGAGCGCGATGTCGCAGCCCCGTCCAACATCAGCTCGTTGCAGCGCTAACCGTCGAGAAAATTGGCCATTCAAATAAAGTGGCGAGACCGCGGATCAGTTGATCCGCGGTCTCGCTTTGTCCGCTAGCTCCGATCTCTCAGTCGATGAACTGGGGTGGGCGTCGATTTGGCAGTCTTTTACGCGCTGATCCTCAGCTATGGTATAATGGTAGAATAACTTATGGGCGTTTACCCAATGTAATCAGGTTTGATAGATAACCATTCATGCCAATTCGCTATACCACCCATGCTCTGGAAAAGTTTCAAATTCTTGAACGACATGGTTTTCTGGTTACCTAAGCTCAGGTAGAAGAAGTATTGCAGACGCCTAGCTCGGTTAGTCAACAAAGTGTTGATCGTTGTGTAGCGCAAGGTGTCATCGGGGATCAGCATGTATTGCGGGTCGTGTATCGATTGGAACAAGCGACAATTGTGGTAATTACATTCTATCCAGCTAGGAAAGGGCGCTATGAAAGTTAACTATGATCGCGCTGAAGACATTTTGATGATTGAAACGAATACCGAGGGTGTTATTGATTTTGCAGAGCAGAGCGGGCCTTTTATTGCTCACTTCAGCGCAGATGGAAAACTAGTTTTGTTAGAGGTGCTGGAGGCGAGTGAATTTCTCACGGACCTTTTGAAGGTCACGCTGCGCAGCCAGGAGCCAGTGCTTACACTTGCCTAGGGTCTGTAAACAGATATTCGCTAAGCGGGGCTTGCTGGAGTTGAGACAAGTGACGCGCGTAATTTTCTAACTTCTGTAAGCGCGTTACGATCACCTTGGTATCCATGGCCAAGTCCTTTTGCGCGGATTCGACGAATCATTGCGGCTTGTTGGTAATCAAGATAAGGTTTAGCCATTTGTCAAGCGCCAGTTTAACGGCAATAAACGGCAATAAAAAAACCGCAACCCCGAAGGGCTGCGGTTTTTGTGCGACATGACTCAGTTGCCATAGAAACCTTTTTGAAATAACTGCTCTGCGGTCCACGGGCATGTAGCAGGGAAGTCGTCAACCGAACACTCCGAACCCTTCACGGCCTCCAGGCGTGCGATCTGGTAAGCATCATCAACGAAGTCCTGAGCGTGGGCTTTTAATTTGGCCTGTCGTTTGAGCATGTGCAGTGTCGAAGCGCGGTAGCTATCAATCTCTTTGCGCCAACCGCTTGTTGCGTAACTGGTGGGTTCACAGATCAACTTGAGCATGTGCGCCATGATAGAAACAAAGCGACTATGCAGTTCTCGCTCTTCGCTACTCGCCATTGATTCTATTTCCTCAATTAGATTATCTAAGTCCAGGGCTTCAATATCACCGTTGCGCAGGGAGTTAGTCTGCGCAACGATCCAGCTATTGAAATCCGTTTTGTATAAGTCTTGGATCATAGCGCCCTTTCAAAAAACTAAGCGATCACTGGTTGCAAGTCAGGATTCAACTCCAGACCAGCCAGAGATTCGTGCATATCGTTGTCAAGCCACTTACCCATCGTCATGTGCGCTTGTTCTTCTTCGACAATCAAATCTTTTGCTGCGGCACGTACCAGCGGATCTTCGTTTTTCAAAGCGGATTGAGCTATAAATATAATTTTCTGTACTGTCTCAGGTTCCAGCCATAACTCCCCTGGTAGAGCGGGGCTACCGTCCGGCGTGCGCTGCAACACTCCAGTTAGGTAAGCGTGTTCAAGCAGATTGCGAATCCGCGTTAGCGATCCTCTGCCGCCCAGGTGTTCGCGGATCTTGTTCTGCGTTGGGGGAATACCCCTATTGTCAGCCTTGTACGATCTGATAAACTCAATCATGACTGGCATATCGCTGTGGTCGGCGCGGCTAGATCCAACCGTGGCGTGAATTTTATAGACCGCTTGTTCGGCAGTTATGTTGTGACGCTTCATGCGGGCGTATAATGTATTGCGCAGGATACCGTTATCTTGCGCAAGTTTGGCTACGGATGTTGTCATAATAATCTCCTTTGTCAGAAAACTGCAACAAAAATTGTCAAGCAATCACTTAACACATATCTATTCTATAGCTTGACAATTGTGAATTTTAATGCTATTATCTTTTTTGTCGATAGGTTCTGATATTTCCTCTAAAGAGTTTCCTCTTTGCAGTCTGTATCTCCCTGCTGTCGATGGCATTGGAAAACGTGCTCTGAACTGAAAGTTGTCGGAATCCTCCGGCAACTTTCTATTTTTTTCAGAGAAGTGACCCTATCTTACCATGCGCTGGAGATTTGTCAAGCGCATGTTTTACAACCCAAACCACTATTGCGTTTTCTGGGCAGAGTGGAAAAATTATTATTAGAACACGATTTATTGTAATCACCGCTTATGCCCACTTTTACCCACCGTCTGCCTGGCCTGGTGCTTACCGGCCACGAATTTACCCTCCCACTTGACTATACGAATGCAAACGGCGCGCAGATTAGCGTCTTTGCTCGCGCGGTGGTCGCGCCGGACAAAGTAGCGGCCAATCTGCCCTGGCTTGTCTTCTTTCAAGGCGGCCCTGGCTCCAGTGCGCCGCGCCCGCCGGGCAGTTCCAGTTGGTTGCCGCGCGCCCTGCAAGAATACCGCGTGCTGCTGCTCGATCAGCGCGGCACAGGGTTGAGCACGCCGGTGACCACGCAAACGCTGGCCCGGTTACCCACGCCACAAGGCCCAGGCCAACTACCTGAAGCATTTCTGCGCCGACAACATCGTGCGCGACGCAGAGGCGATCCGCCAGCAGTTGGTCGGCCCAGAAACACCGTGGAGTGGATTGGGGCAGAGTTATGGTGGTTTTTGCCTGGTTCATTATCTGTCGGCCGCCCCCCACGGGCTACGCGAGGCGATCATCACCGGTGGTTTGCCACCGCTGAGCGGCGGTGCAGACGTAGTCTACCGCGCCACTTACCCACGCGTGATCGAGCAAAACCGGCGCTACTATGCCCGTTATCCAGAAGATGTCGCGCGTGCGCAGGCGATTGTCCAGCATCTGGGCGAAAACGATGTGCGCCTGCCCAGTTTGGATGGGCAAGGCGCGCGCCTGACAGGGCGCCGCTTCCAGCAACTGGGCCTTGCCTTTGGCGCCAGCGATGGCTTTGAAGAAATCCACTATCTGCTCGAAGAAGCTTTTGTGCCGGGCGTGCGCGGTCCAGAGTTGGATTATCGTTTCCTGCAGCACTTTGCCGCCGCCCAGAACTTTGAGACCAACCCGATCTTCGCCCTTCTGCACGAAGCAATCTACTGTCAGGGTGCAGCGTCCAACTGGTCGGCCGAACGTATCCGCGCTGAATACCCCATGTTCGAAATCCGCCCCGACCAGCTGGTCACCTTTACCGGCGAGATGATCTATCCCTGGATGTTTGAGGACTATGCCCACTTGCGCCCGCTCCAGGCCGCGGCGGAGATTTTGGCCGCCGACCCCAGTTGGCCGCAGCTCTACGATCCGGCTGTGTTGCGCGCCAACCGTGTGCCCTGCGCGGCGGCCGTCTATTACGACGATATGTATGTCGAATGTAATCTTTCTCTGGCCACCGCGCAGCAGATTGGTGGCATCAAGCTCTGGATCACCAACGAATATCAACACAATGGGTTGCGCGCCGACGGTGAACGTGTGCTGGGTCGCCTGCTCGGCCTGTTGCACGGGACCGTGGCTTGAGCAAAGTCTGTTTGACAAAACTGGAAAGGGCGTGCTAGACTTGGCAGTGTGGTACGCTTACCACATCGCGCAGCAACAGGCCGCATCCAGCGGATCAAAATAAGCGTCTGCGGGGTGAATACCCCGCCGACCGTCCCAAAATTGACAGTGGAGTGATTATGGCAAAACGCAGACAGAAAGTATTGGTGCTCTACCTGGCCAACTCGGCGCTCGACAGCAATGTCAAGGGTTGGTCGATCTACGACGGCACCGGGCAAGCGCATTACACCACCGGCGACAGCGATAAGGCACCCTACAAAACGGGCCTCGATGCGCTCAAAGATGGCTGGCGGGTGATCCAGTTTCCGCAACTCATCCCGCCCTATCCCAACATGGAATACACCACATCTTTTCAAATGTACGAATTTATTTTTGAGCAGTTGGTGGAGGTGGAGTGAGTGGTGAATGGTAAATGGTAAGTGGTTAATGGTTAATGGTAAGTGGTAAATAGTCGTTCGTCATAAAAACAGGAGATCACATGATTGACAAGCAGTACCTACTTAATTCCAAACAGATGGCCAGTTTTGTGGCGCGCGGTTTTTTGCGCTTTGATGAACTCGTGCCCGCCGCTCTCAACGAAGCCGTGATGGCGGAAATCGACGCCGGTTCGATCAAGGCCGCGGCGGCCGGCACGCCGCTGTCGGAATGTTACCCGGAACCCTCGTCGATTGGCCACATGTTGCGCATGCCCGAGGTGCAGGGCATTATTCAGAGCCTGGTCGGGCCGGATCCGCTGTTTGATCACCATGCGGTGCATGTGCGCCAGGCCAACGAAGGCGCCGCACAGGGCATGCACGGTGATTCGATCATCGACACGCGCATGCACTTCGATGTGCAACTGATGTACTTTCCCCACGATGTGCCGTTGGAGATGGGTGGCACGCTGGTGGTGCCGGGCAGCCACTTCCGCCGCATCAACGAGATGGACATTGCGCGCTACCAGAACTTCTTGGGCCAGGTGCCGATGGTCTGCAAGGCGGGCACGTTGCTGGCGCTGCACCATGGCATTTGGCACTGCGGGCGGCAGAACAAGACCGACCGCCCCCGCTATATGTACAAGATTCGCCTCAACCCGGTGGTGCGCCAGTTCCGCCTCTGGAATACCGACGATCTGACCGAAGAGGTAACCAAACACAAACCAATCTTTACACGCGAGACCAACGCCGTCGAAGATGTGCAGACAATTCTGGGCCGCGGCGAGCCGTGGTTTGAGGATGCCGGTGGTCGCTTGGAAGTAGTCAACCGCATTAAACTGTGGCGCTTCTTGACCGGCGACAACAACTTCGATGTCCACTACTGGTTGACACGCCTGGAGAACATGCCAGAACGGCGCTTGATGGCCGCCTAATTAGACTGGGCGCCGAGTAATTCGCTCATCTTGTCGGTGCTCACCGACAGCGGGACAGAATTTACGGCGGCTGAGCGGGTGCCCCCTGGGCGCGAAGCCGGCTTCGACAAGCTCAGCCGCCGTACGCTCAGCCGCCGTACGCTCAGCCGCCGTACGCTCAGCCGCCGTACGCTCAGCCGCCGTACACTCAGCCGCCGTACACTCAGCCGCCGTACACTCAGCCGCCGTACACTCAGCCGCCGTAATTCTGTAATTTTGCGTACGTAGCTTAGTTATCCGACAGTTGGTTGCTTTTTGAAATCAACGGCAGATAGATCGTCGAAACCGTTGCCCCGATTACATCCTCTGGCTCGTCATCGACCACCGTTATCACCGCCAACGGGCGAAGCCCCAAGGTCGCATTCTGTGGCGTCCCTAACGTCAGGCTGATAAATTTATTGCCCGTATGGCTGGCATCATCCGCCACGACCAGGGCAATCGTCTGCTGGGTTTGGCCAGGCGCGAAGAAGAGCACGCCACTGATCAGCGTATCGTCTGGGCTGGCCGTTGCGCCACGGCTCGCCACCAAGCTGGTATTCAGCGTGTAGGGCACGGTTATGCTAATGCCCGAAGGCCCGCTGAGCAACACCGCAACCACTACTGGGTCGGCCCCTTCATTGACGGTAAAGGTCGTCGTACTGAAACCAACCGTTGGCGGCAAATCGTTGTCGACAATGGCCAGCACGGCGTTGCGTTGGGCGCCCAGGCTGGCGTTCACCGCCCCACTCAGCCGCAGTTGCACCGTCTCATCCGTCTCATCCAAGGCATCGTCCAGCAGCGCCACACTAAAGGTGCGGCTTGTCTGGCCGGGGTCGAAGGTGAGTAGCCCATTGCTGGTCGTGTAATCCAGGCCGGCGATGGCGCTGCCATTGCTCGTCGCATAGGCGACCGTCACGGTTTGTGTCGATACGGTGCTCAGGGTTACCGTTACCGTCGTCAAACCAGCGGCGCCTTCACTGACCAGCACGGCGGCGGATCGGAACTCGACCAGCGGTGCGCCTTCGTTGTCGACAATCGTCAAGGTCGCGCTGGCGGGCGCCCCCAACGTGGCGTTCGCAGCGTTGGTCAACGTTAGGCCAATCGCCTCGTCATTTTCGTCGATATTGTCATCCGTAATCGCCACCTGGAAGGTGTTCGTGATCTGGCCGGCCGTCAAGGTTACGACGCCCGTCGCCGTCACGTAATCGCTATCGGCCGTCGCCGTCAGCGCGCTGGTGGCGTAGGCGACCGTCACCGTTGTATTGGCGGCCTGGCTCAGGTTGACGGTGATTGTGACCACGGGGCTATTTTCGTTGACAAAGTACTCGCCCGTGCTAAATTGCACCGTCGGCGTGATGTAACGGTTAACAATTGTCAGGCTGGCGTTGACCGGTGCGCCCAGTGTCGCGCCAAGCGGTGCGCTCAAGTTGAGCAGAATGGTCTCGGCCGCTTCATTGACTTCGTCGTTGCTGATCGGCACACTAAAGGTCTTGCTGCTTTCACCCACGGCAAAACTGAGCGTACCGTTGGTTGCCGTATAGTCGTTGCCAGCAAGCGCCGTGCCATTGGCCGTGGCGTAGGCCACCGTCACCGCATTGGGCGCAGCGGTGCTCAGACTGACGGTGATCGTTGCCGTGCCGGCGGCTTCGTCCACGCTGTAGGTGGCGCGGCTAAAGTTGACCAGTGGCCCGGTGTCCTCGTCGATAATGGTCAAGGTCGCGGCGGCCAAACCCAACGTGGCGTTGGTCGGCATGGCCAGTTGCAAATTGACGGTCTCGTTCGGCTCGACCGCGGCGTCGTTGCTCACAGGCACCACAAAGCCACTAACCGTCTGCCCGGCCGGGATGATCAATTCACCACTGCTAGCGGTATAGTCGCTGCCGGCAAGCGCCGTGCCATCCGCCGTCGCATAGTTGACGCGTACTTCGAGGGCGGAGGGAGTGTTGAGGCTGACAACGATCAAGGCGCTGCCGCCATTCTCGTTGACCCCCGCACTGGCCGCGCTAAACTGAACCACTGGTGGTGCGTCGTCTTCTTGAATCGTCACCTCGATTTCGTCCAGTGCGCCCAGGGTGGCATAGACGGGGTTGCTCAGTGTCACCTGGAAGGTCTCGTCGCCTTCGTACAAACTGTTGTTGCTAATCGGTACGTTGATCGTCTGGCTGGTGACGCCTGGGTTGAAGGTGAGGGTGCCGCTTTGCGCCGTGTAGTCGCTGCCCGCTGTGGCCGTCCCATTGCTTGTTGCGTACGATACTTTGATAATCTGGCCGGCCGCTTCGCTCAGTGTTACCTCGAGCGCGAGGGTGCCCCCGTTTTCGGCCACCGTGGCTGTCGCCGCGCTAAACTGAACCATGGGGGTAGCGCAGGGGCCATTCAAGTCATTGCTGCCCAGCCAGGGGTCAAAATCGATGTTGACCGTCGCCGAGTCGCCGCTACCGCTAGGGTTGCCGGCAGCGGTCGGGCCAGTATTCGAGCCCCACCAGTTGCAAGTACCGTCTAGCACAGGCGCGGTAGCCGTGCCCACGGTGCGCAAGCCAATGCTGTTGCCCACAATCGAGTTGCGGTTGACCAGGGCGCTACCGTCGGCGGCATCGCCGCGGTCAAAGAAATCCGTGTTCTGCGTATTGGCGGTGTTGCCCCCCTGCACTTGGATCGCGATGTCGTTATCCGTCACAATGTTTTGCTTGACCGTGTTGTTGATCCCCTCGATCACGATGCCGAAGCCATCGCCCGTCGAGCCGACCGTGGCACGCCGGTAGCCGCTGACTGTGTTACCAGTCACTACGGCGCCGCTTGGCTGGTCGGCGTTGTTACCGACCACTGGCGATCGGCGCATGACCAGGATACCGGCGTAATCGCGCAGATCGGTGGCGGCAACGTTGCGGGCGACAATGTTGCCAGAAACAACCACACTACCCGCGCCACTATCGCTGCCGTTGCCGGTTGAATTCTTGATTTCGATGCCAAAGCGACCGTTGTTCGTCACCGTATTATTACTAATCAAGTTCGCGGTTGGCCCTTGTGCTCCCAACACGCCAATCCCCGAATCGCCGTTGCCCTTCACTTCATTGCCAGTGATAACGAGGCCAGTCACGTTGCCATCACTGATATCGATGCCGACCAGGCGGTTGTCATTAAATTTGCCATCTTCCACGGTAATATTGGCCTTGACGCCGTTGATCACCCAGATGCCACGTCCAGATTGAGCGGTGTGAGGCGGCAGATTGTTATTGGATGCATCTACGCGTGTGAAGCGTAGCCTATTGATGCCAAACGCCTGGCTCCAGACACCGTGGCGACAATTGTTCACACTGGCAACGTCCTCGACCACAATATTCGTGAGTGGCCCGGTGAACATTTGGATGCCATCTTGGAAACCAGTCACGGTAAAATCTGCCAACGTGACATTGCTGCGTAAGCCAGACAAAGCAACGCCAGCGGTCGTGCAGGTCGTCCCATCGCCCTGAATGATCGTGGTCGCTTTGTCCGCGCCCTGAATCGTCACGCCATCTTTACTGACCGTAACACTTTCGTTATACGTGCCCGCGGCCACGATCACCGTGCCGCCTATGTTCACTTGGTTCACTGCCGCCTGGATCGTCTTTTTGGCGCTGGTGGGGGTATCACCGCCAAAGGCGTCGTTACCGGTTGCGGCATCGACATAACAGGTGGTGGTACATTGGGTTACCGTACTAGAGGAAGTTGAGAAGTTGTCGACGAGAAAGCCATTGCCTAGCGTGGCCGGGGCGGCACTACCGCTCGTGCGGAACAGGATGCCGCGAATCACCCGGCTTTCGCGTACAGGCGCCGTCTGTTCTGAATCGCCAGGACCCTGGTTCCAGCGAAAGTAATCCTCCCAACTGGTGCCCGTGTGCGCCAGCGTGCCGTCTACATAGACTAAAACAACATCGTTGCGGGGTCCGTCGACCAGGAACAACTCAAGGCGGATGGTATGCGGAACGGTGCGATCAAGCCCACTGGCAACGTTCGTGAGGATAAAGTCATCCTCTGGTCCGATGCCGTTGGCTGGGGTCGCATTGCTGCCGAAAGGCGCAGCGTC
>JBBRVA010000184.1:0-11330 GCA_038247295.1 Caldilineales bacterium
ATGATCTTGATTTTCTGCATTTTATAGTGCGATCTTTTGGCGCAAGCAATGCGAGCTTGTTTGTAGCGCAAAAGTTCAAGGGCCGCGTGGGCATCAAAGGCGGGTTTGGGCAAAACGGCTTTGAGCAAGTCAACGACTTGGGGCAAGGTCAGGGCCGGTGCATCAGTGCGGAAAATGGCTTGGGTGCGTGCCAGAAAGCCAAAGGCGAGAATAACATGCGCCATATGATGATGCCAACCAAACCAAGTGCGGGTTTCATATTCATTGAGGCCCAGCAGTTGTTTCGCCTGCTCAAAGATAATTTCAATGGGCCAACGCATAGAGCAAACATAAATGAGTTCTTGGCGCGGGATGTCAGCGGGTGCGCTGGAGATGAAAGAGTGAATGTTGGTGGGATCGGTCGAACTGCGTCGGATGACCAGCCAGCAGGCCGCGCCTGGCAGGCCGTTACGCGCCGGGAAGATGCGCCGGGTGGCAATCTGGGCGATGAGGAAGCCTTTGCTGCCTTGACGGAGGGCATGGGTTTGCCAAGCGTCAGCCGGCAACTGTGCGGCGAGGTCAGCCACGGTTTGGGCGGCGGGAGCCGTCGGCACAAGGCGCCGATTGGTGCCCGGTCGTCCCCGTCCTGTGGGCTGGGGCAGATAGGTGGCTGGTGCTTCGAGCCACAGCTGGGTGTTGCGCGGGACTTCGGCGAAGTAATAACAATCAGTTTCACTATCAATGCGATCCAAGCGCTGGCTAGCATGTCCAAAGGCTTCATCCATGGTGATCCAGCGTACGGGCAGGGTGTCCGCCTGCACGAGCGCAGCAATCATCGCCCAAGCCAGTTCGTTCTTGGTTTGAAAGCGCACATCGGCGGGGATGTGGCATGGGAAGCGCTGGGCGGCGTAGGCCGGGGTAAACCAGGCTGCCGGCAGGTAGAGCCGTTTATCCAGCAAAGTGTAACCAGCTTCGCTACTGTAGCCCAAAAAGACGCCGGCTTGGCAGTTGGCTTTCTTGCCTAACTCACCACACCATTGGCGCTGCACCCCGACCGAGTCGTCGCCCTGCTTGGGGATATCGCGGCCATCGACAATGAGAATGCCATTGCTTCTGCCCAGGGTCAGTCCGCTTTGCACACGATGTTCTGCAATCAGACCATCATCCGACCAGCGGCTGCCGCCTAAGCAGTATTGCAATGCACGGACTGACGCTGAACCCAGCGTTGCCAGTGCGATATTCTCGGCGGATTTCCGGCTGATCGTTGGATCCAGCAGCCCGGCCAAATAATGATAGCTATACCCGGGCTGACGGCTATGACCGAAATAGGGACTATAAATCGCATGATAGCTTGCGAGTTCATCGACCAATGCTTTCACCTGCTCTTCCGTCAGTTCAAATGGCGGATTACCATTCAACGCATCGTAATCATACCGCTCCATTGCTTGTTCGAGTAGCATTTTTCATTCCTTGTTGGCTTCGCTTTCCCGTTGCATGAAATTATGATACTTGAACTCACTCTTGTTCTCTAATTTTGTCACGCAGTAGTATCACTCTTGTTCTCTAATTTTGTCACGCAGTAGTATTAGAATGCGGAATATAATCTTTTGCGCCTGCTACACTGCTTATCTCTTCCCTCACTTACGGATGGCAATCACTTCCAGATAGGTAGAACCCACCTGCGTGGTGCCATTCTGGCTGCGGTTGTGCTGCGCCCAGAGCTGTTCCAGGTCACGGCGTAATGCCTCTTGCGCCTCTGGATTGAGCGTGGCAAAGGCGCGCAAGGTGGGGCCATAGTAGGTGCGGAAGTATTCCACCGTCGCCGCCGGACTGAACGGAAAATGGAACGTGATCGTGCGCGGGATGCATTGCAGATCGGCAATCTGGTCGCCCAGGCGTTCGGCCACGGTTGCTTCGTTGCCCCACTGCAGCGGTGAAGGTACGGCCCTGTGCCGGCGGCACATGTTTGCCGATGATCTTGAACATCTGGCCGATGAAGCCATCGGGCATCCAGTTGGCCATGGCGATGCGGCCACCAGGGCGGCAGACGCGTACCAGTTCGGCCGCCGTGCTAGCGGGCCGGGGCGCAAACATCGCCCCAAACATGGTCACCACGGCATCAAAGCTGGCGGCGGCATAGGGCATTTGCTCGGCATTGCCCTCCTCGAAGCGAATCGCCAACCCTTCGCTGTGCGCCCAGGCTTGGGCTTGTTCGACCAGGTTGGGGGCAATGTCGATGCCCGTCACCTGCGCACCGCTGCGCGCGGCTGGGATGGCCAGGTTGCCGGTGCCGCAGGCCACATCCAGGACCTGTTCGCCGGGTTGGAAGTGCAGGCGCTCGATAAATTCGGCGGCACCAGGTTCATACGATTTGGCAATCTTACCAAAGTCGCCGGCCATCCAAGTTGCTTTGGTGCGGGCGGCAAGCGCATCCGTTTCCACGGGCGTCACTGTTGTTATCATGTTCGTCTCTCCTGTTTGTGAAAGGTGTAGTTGGTGAGTTTCTTGTCCAGCAAGCGAAAATAGTTAGATAGTAGGACAGTCACAGTCTGGCTGCTCAATCGGGTTTTAACTCGTTGGGTGTCACGGGTTGTAAATTCAGGCCCACTATCTACTTACTTGCACTTAGCTTGGCCTGTCGACCAGGCTTTTTTAAAGCTGTGCCTAGCATAGCAGGCGATGGCGACGGAATGGCCCACAAAGCGCGTCGAGATTGTGTCGAAAGCGCGTCGAACTAGATGGTGCATCTGTGCAAAGTGGGCAAACTGGTGTTTTGGCCGTGGGCAAAATAATGCGTTTGCCCATTTTCGGCTCGACGTGCGGTTCGACGGTTCGACAAGCTCACCGAGCCTGTCGAGGTGTCACCGAGCCTGACTTCGGCGAGCCGCACCCAATGGGGCCGCTTCACCAGAAGCGCACCCGCTTCCAGGCGCGAGTCGTCGCGGTGCCGCCGACGCGGCTACTGAGCGAATAAATCGAAATAGATATAGTTGGCATGGGTGTCGCTGCTTATTCCAGACAGTGTCGATTCGATACGGCGTCCCAAATTCTTATTGATATGGCGGAAAAATTAGAGCTAGCGCTCCTGGGTAATCCTGAACTGCATCGGGCAGGACAACGGCTGGGTAAATTTCGTTCGGCCAAAGCGTACGCGCTCCTGTACTATCTGGCCGTCACCCGGCGCGCCCAACCGCGCACGGTGTTGGCGGGTCTCTTTTGGGGCGATGTGGACGAGTACTATGCACGGCGTAACTTCAATCGCACCCTCTCCGACTTGACCCAATTCGTGGGTGATCATCTGGTGATTGAGCGACAGGCCGTGGCCTTTGCGCACAGCCAGCCCTATTGGCTGGATGTGGAGGTGCTGGAAAATGCGGCCACGACGCAGCCGGCGGCGCAAACTGTGGCGGAGACACCGTGGGCAAGCAAATAACGTATGATGTCCAGATCGTTGATCGAGATAAAGATGCCGCTGTCGACTGCGGGCAGTTCTGCACCATGCGCGATCAACAACTCGATCAAATCCAAGCGCGCCAGGCGCGCGGCCAGAAAGATCAACTGTGCGCTACAGGGCGCGACCACTATCCCGCGCGCCAAGAGGAGGTTGACCAGATTGGCCTGCCCACTTGCCACGGCAAACGCGAGCAGGGGAACAAAATAGATGGCATCGTGGGGGTCTTCGGCATCGAGCAAGTTGGGATCAGCGTCCAATAAATGCAGGACGCGTGCTTGATCACCGAGAAAGGCGGCGCGCAAGATGTCGAGTTGTGTACCTTGGGTCAGCAGATAGGCGGCTATCGCCGGCCGCCGGTAATAGACGGCGGCGCAGTAGGGCGTAATCTGCACATAATTCTCGTTGTTGTAAGCGCCAGTAGCGTCCACAGCGGCACCTTGTTCCACCAACCATTGTACAGCCGGTAGCTTGCCCCGCCGCGCCGCTTCCCACAGGAGGGTGCGGCCATACGCGCCGCGGTGGTTGAGAAAGTCGGGATGTTCTGCCAACAACTGCTGCAAGGCCGCCACATCGCCGCGGCTGGCAATCGCCAAATATTGGGTCGGCAACTGTTTTTTCCAGTGACCGGGCGGAAAATCAAAAGTACGCTCCCAACGTTGTGTGGTGACACTCCACAGGGGTTAAAACCCCGTGGCTTCTCAGTAGACGCCGCTTCAGTAGAAGCGTAATCTACTGAGCTACAGACGAACAAGGTTCGTTTGGCCCGTGTCGGGGCGTCTAAGCGTTCTCCGTATATCATACGGTACACTATGCTTGATGACTGACGGCGCTGGGATGTTCCCAGGTGAGCCAGTCTTGAAAACTGAGAGGATGTTCACTTGCCCAACTACATCTCGATGCGACTGAAACCGACAAGCCGGACAGCGGTAATTGCGTCCCTTGGGTTTGTGTCGATGTTGACAGTTGGGGCAAGTCTGACTGGTGTATTTTTCGTCTACCAGTTCAAGCTTAATCCCTTCGGCCTCGGCTTTGTACTCGACTAGTTTTCGGATTTGACCATGATTCCAACCACTAATCTTTTGATTCGATTTTTTGCCAAGCTTCACTTCGTCGGCAATGTCGCGAATGTCCCCCATTGCGATTGTGTTCGCCTTGCGTTCGATAGAAACGTTCACAATCGCTCGACTGACCTTGTGTTCCATATCGCGGATCACGCTATCGTGTTGGGCTTTCATGCGCGACTTGGCTCGAACAAGTTTCTTGAAGCGTCGGCTACCCTTGTGCTTGCGACTGATAGCGGATGTGATGCTTGCCAGCCGTTTGGCGTGGCCCTGTGCTTGATGGCGGCGCGCTCGACAAGCTACGATGGTTGCTTCGTTTTCATCGCCCACAACCGCAGGGTGAATCTCACCCAGATCCACCGCTACAACATTGGTCCCGCTGGCTTCCTTCGCTTCGTAGCCATTCTCGGCCACCACATGCCAGACATACTTACGTGCTTTCTTGTCGAACACCAAACGCACTTCCAGGAAACGCAGCATCGACCACAGCGCTTCGGGCAACTTAACCAGGATTTTGGGATTGCCTGCCCCGGTAGAAAGTTCAAGCCGACCACCTTTGAACTTAACGCCTGTATTCTTCCAGGTGGTAGTACGAAACTTCTTACTACGCCACGGGAAGTTGGCCTCTGGAAAGCCCGCCTTGCGCAAAGCCCTGGTTGTCTTGCACGCCTTGAAGAAACCTTGCTGGGCAGCATCAATCGTGTGAGCGTGCATCTCAATCTCTTTGTTCGCCAATCGCATGTCACTTAACTTGGTGAGCGTCTTCTCAGAGAGCCAAAGCCCCTTCTGCTTGAGCAAGCGCCAGTGGCGGGATACGATCCCGCTGTAAATCCTGCCACTGTTCAAGTTGATGCTGTCGGCGTGAATGCGTTTGAGATCGCAGGGAACTATATATGTTCTGATCATAGTTTTGCCAACTTTGTTGGGTGACTCAACTTGTAGTCGTTCTCGATTGGCATGTCTATATCGTACCGTCGCCCTCGATAGCCCTTCACATACTCCTTTACGCGCGCGTCAAAGCGGACCGTATCACCAGAAACCAGTGCGAGTTCAGCGAAGCCCTTAGTGAGATTAAACCAAAGGTGATCGGTAACTACCTTGCCCGTGCCATCTTTTACATCTAACAAGAGTAAGGTTTGTTTAGGATGACCAAAGCTGGTTCTTGTGCCAATCCTAACAAACGTACCAGTGAACGTGGAACGCACTTCGTCTAACTTCTTGAGTTCTTTGCGCACAATTCCACCTCGGCAAACTTCCGAATTGCAATTTCCATGATGGCAGCCTGGGTTACGCCCAGCTTCGTTGCCAGTTCTTTGAGTAAGCGTTCCGCCTCTGGCGTTAGGCGGATACTGGTCGGATTCTTTTTTCTCATAGCGCCATTGTATCCCATTTGGCGCTACAACGCAACTATGAATAATAACAATTCGCTTACAGTATTACAGCCTTCACCGGCTAAAGCCTATTAGAAACCCGCGGCTCGACTGAGCTCGCCGAACGTCCTATCGTTCGACTGAGCTCACGCCGAAGTCTACACGGGCTAAAGCAGGGTAGCTTGCGGCGGGTTCAAGTTTGGTCAGCAATCCGCTGCGCATAGCTTAAAATTGTTTGCTCGCGCCCCCTCACGGTTCCTGTAAACGTTGCCCCGCGCGACCAGTCTTCGATTTTTAACATTTTCAACGCCTGCAAGAGTGTAGCGCGTGGGTTGGTAAAGGCCTGCAACGAAGCATGAAATTCTTGCGCGTGGTAGTCCATTTTCCGCATCCATGTACGTGGCGAGACATAGCGCAATGTTGGCTGATCTTGCGCGATCATGGCTAAAATACTTTTGCCCCAGACATCGGCACAGGCGCGCAAGTGAGCAAGAATATCATTCACCGACCAGGTGTCTTGATCAAACTTGGCCTGCAAGCGTGCATTTTCAAGACCACCGGTCATCACGACCAGGCGCCGTGGTGTTTCTTCCAGAAAGGTGAGCAGCTTGTCGATTTCGACAGCGCGGTCTTGCATATTACCCCACCCTTTCCAAAACAACATCGTGACGACTACATCTGGGAGCGCCGCCATCCTTGGTGGCTTCCGGTAACATTAGCCGCCAAGGATGGCGGCGCTCCCAGTAGCGCGTTAGGAGAGCATCGGATCCGGCGCGTTCAGTTGAACAATCATAAATATAGCGCCTTGCGGATCCTGAATTACGGAGACGATGCCCACATCACCGGCGGTGAAGGGCGGGGTGATAATGTTGGCCCCCAATGCTTTGGCTTTGTCTGCCGTCGCCGCACAATCGGCGACGGCAAAATAGATCGCCCAGTGTGCCGGCATATCGCCCCATTGTTCGTCCATCTGCATCATGCCACCGTTCATACGGCCATTGTTGAGCCAGGTCGTGTAGCCGGTCGCATCTGTCTCGGTCTCCCAGCCGAGCAGCGCGGAGTAGAAGGCCTTGGCCGTCTCTGCCTCACGCGTGGCAAGTTCATTCCAGCCCATCGTATTCGGCACATTAAAGGTGCCCGATCCCTTGTGATTGCCGGTTTGCCACAACGAGACAAATGCACCGGTTGGGTCCTGAATCACCGCCATGTGGCCCGCATCCATCACGGGGAAAACTGGGGCAATCACCTTGCCACCCAATGCACTAACTTTGGCCGCAACCGCATTGGCATCATCGACCGAAATATAGGAATTCCAAACCGGCGGCATTCCCTGTGCTTTCTGTTCGGGCTGCATTTCGCCCAGCCCGACGACATCTTTGCCATCTTGTTGCAACATAGAGTAGACACCCCCGCCGGGCAAGGGCATGTCAATTGCTTGCCAGCCAAACAAGCTGGTGTAGAAAGTTTTCGCCGCCGGACCATCGGTTGTCTGTAGATCTGCCCAAGAAAATGTGCCGTGTGGATACGCGGTCGGATTCGCCATTTTTGTTCTCCTTGTCAAATGAAAGAGTGGATTGTAAATTGGATAGTTCAAAAAGGCACTAAATCGCAAAAAAGTGAGGTGTAAACGATGAAGCGTTAACAACCTACTGAAACATATGTTCTATGTTTATGTTGCTATAATACACCAATGCTCGCCTTTCGTCAATAGGAAGTTTGCTCTAAAGGCGCATCGTTGCGGCAGAACCTTTCTGCTGGCCAAATGCTGGGCATAGGTTTCATCCGTCTGGACCATGCCGTGATCATCGGCACGCAAACTGGCGAAGTTTACGTGCGGCAGGCACTTAGAGTAGTGCTTTGACCGCCGCCAGACGTGCGATCGATGCCAAAGCTTTCGCCTGATCGGCGACGAGATTGCGCACAATGATGTCGGTATAGCCCATCGCCGCATAGTCCAAGAAGGCCGCGGCAACCTGTTCGACATCACCGACAACGGTTGCATCCGGCGGAAAACCCCGATAGCCGGCGGCGACAACGGCGCCGCCAGTGGCCTGGGCCTCGGTCGCATTTTCACCCACATAAATATCGCGGCGGATGGCGGTCACCCCTACGGGACGCTGCTGCTCGGCACAAGCGGTTACATAATCATCGTAGCTGGCTTGGGCGTCGGCGCGGCTTAGGCCCGGCGCGGCGAGCCAGCCATCACCCAGACGGGCCGCGCGCGCAATCGCTGGTTTGGCGCTGGCCGCAATCCAAACTTCAACCGGTAGCGGTGGTGTCGGCGAAATGCGGGCGTTTTCGATCTGCCAACGCCCGGCATGCGAAACTGTCTCGCCTGCCCACAGCCGCCGCATGATCGTCAAGCACTCCTCAAAGCGCGAAGGGCGATGTTTGGGATTGATGCCAAAGGCCGCAAATTCGCGGTCGCCGTAGCCAATCGCACATTGCATGATAAAACGATTGGGCATAATTGTGGCCAGGGTGGCGATCTCTTCCGCCAGGAGCACAGGGTGGCGGAAGGGCAACAGGTAGAGCGCGCCCGCCGGTGCATCGCGCCATACCGCCAGCGACCGCGCCAGGATCGGCGTGTTCTGGTAATAGGGCGCGGGGGTGACATGATGATCGCCAAAGAAAAGGCTGTCCAGCCCGGCATCTGCCGCGGCTTTGGCGCGTTCGATCATCCAGCGCGCGCCGAGGCGAGCATCAGTGACGTTGTAGCTAGAGGCGATGGAAATACCGATCCGCATGAGTTGCTCCTTTGTTGCCAAGAAATAACGAGCCAGCGGGAAGAGACTGTATAGAAAAGTATACCAGATTTAATCATCTATATAAAGCCACCCCGGGTTGTCATGTTTGTCGCACTGATGATAGAGTGATTGTTACCGATGGCTTACACCAAGCCCAATAAAGCCGACAAAACGTGACATGGTCGCCATAGAAAACAAATGCAGGGTAACTACCGTGAACGGAAAGGACGAGCAATGAATGATCTACTGCCGGCAGGGTCAGACATGACACCCAAGGAACGACAAGCGCGCGTAGAGCCTGAGATCAGCCTGACCCAGCCGACACCCTATCTGGCTGTCAATACCACGTTGCAACACTTGCGCACCGATGTACAAGCCATTTTGGATGAGCACTTTGTCGGCCTCTATCTGTATGGTTCGCTGGCCAGCGGTGACTTTAGCCTGGCAACCAGCGATATTGATTTTCTCGTCGTCACGTCTGATGTTCTGCCAGCGGAGATGGTTGAAGCCTTGGCAATGATGCACCAACGCTTGATCGCCAGCGGCTTGCCGTGGGCGTCCAAGTTAGAGGGTTCCTACATACCGCAATTCGCGTTGCGCCGTTATGATCCTGCCGCGCCCGCCTGCCCGCAGATCAACGAGGGCCAGTTTTACCTGGCGCAACAGGAAAGTGATTGGATTATACAACGCCACATCTTGCGCGAACAGGGCGTGGTTGTGGCCGGGCCACCGCTCGCCCCGCAGATCGATCCGGTGCCACCGGTGGACTTGCAGCAGGCCGTATTAGGCTTTTTGCGCGAATGGTGGGCGCCGATGTTGGAAAATCCGGCGCGTTTGCAGAGCGGCGAATATCAAACCTATGCCGTGCTCACGATGTGCCGCGCGCGGCACACATTGGAAACTGGAACCATCGTTTCAAAACCCGTGGCGGCGCACTGGGCGCAAGCGCGCCTGGGTGAGCCGTGGGCAAAGGTGATAGCAGAAGCATTGGTGTGGCGCAATGGCGAGCCATTCGACCATTTTGATGCGGTGACAGCATTGATTCGGCATACGGTTGCGCAAGGCGAATACCTTGAACAATCAAGCGCCACTTAGCCGCCCAGCGCTAAAAGAACCAACTGTATGACTGCCCGTTGTAGCAACAGATACTTGCCATCTGTCTGGCGCCAGACCAGCGCCCCGACCATGGCGAGAAATCGACCGATAGCCATTAGCCTTCTCCATTGTTGCAGGGTGCTAAACGATTGCGCTTATTTTTCCGACTTCGCCGCATAGATCGCCACCATTTCAACCGTAGCCGCCGGGGCAAAAAGGAGCACATGCGCACGGATGGTATCGAGCTGTTGCTGGACTTTGGCAGCTGGTATCCCGGCGGGTGCGTAGGCCACATAAAGCGCGCGCCGGGTGTGCGGTGAAATCGGTGTGCGCTGATCTTGGCCGTAGATAATTGTACAGACAACACCCTTGCCGTCCGCCATCATCATGTCGTTGGGCTTGAGCGCGATCGCCGCACCGTTCAGCTGAATAAATTCTTCGCCGCCCTGGGTCGCATCAATGGTGAGCGGTGCGATTAACAAATCGGCATCATGGCCCGCGGTGAGGATGAGGGTTTCCAACTCGGCGGCAAAATTCGCATCCACCAGCGGGCTCACATTGGGCAGCGACTTCCCCTTGTGTACGATAGATTCCAACTGAAGCTGGACGTGGTAGGTTTTGTCGAACTTTTTGTAGTAATTTCGATAATCCTGCAAAACGTCTAGCGGCAGCAGCTCGGCGCGCCATTCCCGCGAACTTTTCTCGCAGACGTGACTCAATTTCTCGTTTGCGCTGGTCAAGCGGGGTTGGGCGTTTAGTATTGTCAACATTCCCCATCAGCAAAACGCCGACGTGTCCCCGCGGAAAGGCGGCATGCCAACGATTGGTAACTTCAAGCTGGTTGTGTAACCGGGAATGATCGTGCGGCGGCTGTAACATTCAGCGATGATATGATGGGCAACGTCGCAAACGTGATCATACATTTGCACATCGGCGGGGGTGAGGGTGGAAAGCCAGCGCGTTGCCAGGGCCTCGGCAGAGACCAGTCGTTCATGATATTGTGCTGGCAAGCGGGTGATCAATTGTTGATAGAGGTTGTGCGTCAATCCGCCCGCCGCCCACTGAATCGAGCCGATATTGAGGCCGATTTGCCGGGGGTTGCGCGCTTCGATCAGTTGGAGCAGCAGGGGCCACTGTTCCTTTTCAAGCTGACCGCTGTAGGGGCGGGCGTAGAGATCACGCGTGCCCGTGCCAGAGATGTTGAGTGCTTCCAGCCCGGCTTCGCCGCGGTCAAAAAAGACAAGGATTTGCAAGATTGGGCACCACGTATCCATCGGGATCAGCGTGGTAAAAACCGGGTCAAGATTGTCTTCCTGGCAGAGGATCAGCCAGCAATCAATGCCACTGGCCCGCATGGCGGGCAGCATGATCTGGTCGAGCCACTGACGCAGCAGTTGCACGATGACTTCGGCCTGTTGGCGCATGGGCATGACGTGGGGAAAGTCAGCAGGGATGGATGTTGGCATCAGATGTTCTCCTTTTCTAAACTGAAGTCAAAATGAAACCAGCAGTTTTTCGACAAGGGGATCGAGGTCGAATTTGGGCCACAGGCGAGAGATGATCTGTTCTGGGTCGAGATTGATGCGATCAATGAAAGCAAGGCAATCGTGGTGCAAGCTGAGCA
>JBBRVA010000185.1:0-11315 GCA_038247295.1 Caldilineales bacterium
AAATGTATACTCAGCGGGGCCATAGGGGCGCGGTGGAATGCGCCCTTCCCCCCTCCCCCTCCCTCCCTACCGCCTTTGTGCATAACATCTCAGCCCCACTCACCCCTTTCATTGGCCGCCACGCCGAACTGGCCGAACTGGCCGAACGACTGGCCGATCCGTTTTGCCGGCTGTTGACGCTGATCGGGCCGGGTGGTAGCGGCAAGACCCGCTTGGCGGGTCAAGCGGCTACACAGGCAGCCACTACCTTTCGCCAGGGCGTCTGTTTTGTTTCGCTCGCTCCTGTGCCGACAGTCGACTTTCTTGCTGGTGCGCTGGCCGATGGCGTGGGATTGCGTTTGCACGGTGGGGAGACAGTCGAAGCGCAACTAGCCCACTTTCTGCATGATCAAGAGCGGCTGCTGGTGCTGGACAATTTTGAGCATCTGCTCACGGGCCGTACGCTCTTAGTCAATCTGTTGCAACAAGCGCCGGGCATTAAAATCATGGTAACCTCGCGGGTGCGGCTCAACGTGCAGGGCGAGTGGCTGTTAACCGTGGCCGGATTGGCGGTGCCAGGGCGGGCAAAGACCACGGACGCGCCGGACAGAGTTTTGGATACATATCCAGCTGTACAGCTTTTTGTGCAGAGCGCGCGCCGGGTGCAGCAAAACTTTGATCGCACCTGGCGCCAGGATGCAGGAGAAAAGGTCGCGCTTGTCCACATCTGCCAACTGGTCGACGGGCTACCTCTGGCGATTGAATTAGCGGCGGCCTGGACGCGCCACCTGACTTGCCAGGAAATCGCCCGTGAAATGGCCCAAAATCTCGACTTTCTGAGCACTGCGCTCGACAATGTGCCGGAACGTCAGCGCAGTTTGCGCGCTGTCTTTCAATACTCCTGGCAGTTGCTTGCGGTGGACGAAAAAGCCGTTTTGGCCCGCCTGGCGGTCTTTCGCGCTGGCTTTACGCGCGAAGCCTTTTGGCATGTGACAGGGGCTTCGCTCACCCGCTTGTTAGCGTTGATCGATCATTCGCTGCTCTATCGCGACCAAACGGGGCGTTACGATCTGCATGAACTATTGCGCCAATATGCGGTGGAAAAGTTAGTCGAAGCGGGTGTTGATGCCGCGGACACCCAGCAGCGCCATGCGGATTTCTACACCCAGTATGCCGCACAACTAGAGCAGACGCTGCGCGGCGCTGATGAGACACGTTTCTTCGCTGCCCTGAGTGAGGAAATGGAGAATATCCACGCCGCCTGGCATTGGGCGTTGATCCATGCGCAGTATACAAGCGCAGAACAAGGATTGGCTGCACTCTACAAATTTTACCACCGGCAAAGCCGCTTTAGCGAGGGCGAACTGGTCTTCCGCCAGGCGCTCACCAATTTGCGCACCCACCACGAGCAGCGGCCACCCGACCCGGCTGGGCTGCGCTTGCTGGGCGTCTGCCTTACCCGCCAGGCCAATTTTCTGCGCCGGCTTGGCCAACAGACCCAAAGTTATACCCTGCTTCAAGAGAGTATGGCACTAGCACAACAGACCGGTGATCAGCAAGGTCTGGCGCGCGCGCTCTATCAACTGGGCGATATCGCTTGGTTTCTAGGTCATTATACAGAAGCGCGTGAACGGGTAACGGCCAGCCTCGCCTTGCAGGAGGCAATCGGCGACCGTGAGGGAATGGCGACTTCCTTATTTCATCTGGGCACGACAGCCTGGAAACAGGGCGAGTATGCGCGGGCGCAAACCCATTATAGCGCCAGCTTGGCACTGGGCCAGACGCTGGGTGACCGCAACAAAATTGCCAACGCGATCGGTGCTTTGGGGCAGGTGGCGTTGGCGGTAGGCCAACCGGCACTGGCCGAAAAGCACATGTTAGAAGCACTAGCCATGCGCCGTGCGGGCGGCTATCGATGGGGGATTGCGGATGCGTTGAGTAACTTGGGGCGTATCGCCGCTGCACGTGGCGATTATGCGGCCGCCCAAGCCTATTATCGCGAAAGCTTGACCATACGGGCAGAAATTTTCGACCGCCGCGGCGCCGCCGATGTGCAAAATGAATTGGCCGCCGCGCTCCTGAATCTGGGCGAAACTGCTGAAGCTGAAAAGCTGGCCCAAACTAGTTTGGCAACGCATCGCGCCCTCGGCTATCCCTGGGGCGAAGCGGCCGCGCTGGTGATCTTGGGACACATTGCCGGGGTAATGAACAACATTGGTGCGGCGCAGGCGCATATTGATGCTGCGTGCAACCTGGCGGCCCAAATCGACGCCCAGCCATTACTCCTGCGCGCGCTGCTCGAACGGGCGCGACTGTTGATCAAACTGGGCGACCGCGAAGCCGGTATCGTTCTACTCCGCCAGGTGGGCCAACATCCTGCAAATACACCACCGCTCCAAAAGGCCGCGCAGGCGTTGTGGGATCAGCAGGGGATCGGGATGGTGGAACCGCGCTTGGCAGTGGTGGAGCGATTGGGTGTAAACTGAACGCTTAATTTTAGGACGCGGATTGGCGCGGATAAACGCGGATTTAAAGCATTAAATCCGCGTTTACCCGCGCTAATCCGCGTCCTGAATTCTAAAGCTTAATCCGCATATGTATTAGGTTTGGTGCAAAAGTAGATCTGATCCTGGCGTTTCAAAACGTACTTTTTCACTGCTTCTGGCCCCAACTCCTTGGCGTAGCGATGCATGTGGACGGTAAAGCCGGCGTGCTCTAGCCGCTCTTTGAAATCCTGGCCATACATACGAACGTGGTCATTCTGACCAAAGACCTGCTCGCGCTCCTCCGGTTCCACGACGCTGGCGTCCTCGAACGTTTCGGCGCGGTCCGGCTCCATGGGCACCATGAGCACCGCCCAACCGCCCGGCTTGAGCACGCGGTACAATTCGCGCATCGCCTGTTGATCATCCTGAACGTGCTCCAGGACATGGCTGCACATCTGTATTGACCAGATTATCCAGTCTGGTCAACACAGACGGTATGACAAGCCTTTACCCCGCGCCTTTCAAAACTTCCAACGCCGCATCGCACAGAATCGCCACGCCTTGCGGCAGGCAGCGCTCGTCAATGTCGAAGCGGGGGTTGTGATGCGGCGCATTGATCCCGCGCGCATCATTGCGCGCGCCCAACATGAAGAAATTACCCGGCACGCGCGCCAGCACGGCAGAGAAGTCTTCCCCGCCGGTGGTGCGAAAGTTCATATCGATCTGGTCCGCGCCGAGCACCTTGGCCGCTGCCGCTTGCATGACGGCGGTGGGCGCGGCAGAATTGACCGTAGCATCGACGCCCTCGTTGATGAAGACTTCGGCGCTGGCGCCCAGCGCGGCCGCCACGCCTTGCGCAACTTCCGGCACGCGGCGACGCAGCAATGCCTTGACCTCTGGCGTAAAGCTGCGGATCGTGCCGCGCATCACGGCGGTCTCGGCGATCACGTTGCCCGCGTTGCCGGCAGTGATACTGCCAATCGTCACCACCGCGGTCGCATCCGGATCGGTATTGCGCGCCACGATTGTCTGCAAGGCGACGATAATCTGCGCCGCCACCACGACTGCATCAACCGTGTCATGCGGCATGGCGCCGTGGCCACCGCGCCCGTTCACCGTGATCGTCAGGCTGGCACTCGCAGCCAGCATCGGGCCAACGCGCATCGCAGCCGTGCCCAAGTGATGCATCGATGAGACATGCAGCCCCAACGCCCGGTCCGCCGGGGGCCCGATCCGGTCGAGCACACCGTCGGCGATCATGGCGAGGGCGCCGCCCAGCCCTTCCTCGGCCGGTTGGAACATCAGCTTGATCGTGCCGGGTAATTGATCGCGGTGTTTGGCCAACACTTTCGCCACACCCAACCCCACGGCCACATGCGCATCGTGGCCACAAGCGTGCATCACGCCCGGCGTCTGCGAGCGATAGGGCACATCATTGGCCTCGTCGATCGGCAGCGCGTCCATATCAAAGCGCAGCAGCACCGTGCGATCACCCGGTTGTCCGCCCGACAGCAGACCAACCACGCCGGTTTTGCCCACCCCGGTGATGACTTCGTAACCCAACGCGTTCAGTTGATCGGCAACAATGGCCGCCGTACGAAATTCTTGAAAGCCAAGCTCCGGATGCATGTGCAGATCGCGCCGGGTGGCGGTCAATTCGTCGGCCAGCGCCTCGGCGTCGGCTAGAAATAGATTTTTCATGATTACCTTTCTGTGGATAGTGAGTTTGTTGTTGCTGTGGATATCTAGCGACCCGACACTTTGGGCTGGGCCATTGAAATGGCCTACTGACAAGTCCAGGAAGTGCCTGAGGGCAATAAAAACGAGTCGCCGGGTAGCCCCCTGGGCGCGACTTCCTGGTTTCAGCCGCGGGTTTCAACCCGCCCGCGCCAAAGTGTCGGGTCGCTAAATCTTATTCAGAAGAACTTCCAATCAGTCAGCGGTTGGATGCAGGACCTGGTCACCAAGAACAACCTGACGCGTGACAAAATTGCCGACAGCTTGTCCAGCTTTGTCGACATGACCGATCGCAAGTTGGATTATGTGGCAGCATTCTTGGATATGACGACGAATTATTACGAGCATACCGGCACGCAAACCTTGGCCCGCCGCTTGATCGAGCGCGCGGTCAATGAGATTTAGTCACCGCGAGCATAAGCATTTCAAAGAGAGGAGACACACACCTTATCAAACAGGCCCAAATCTTTAAGTCTTCTTGGCATTGGTTGCTGATTGGCATCACGCTGGTGCTTACGGCCTGCGTCCCCATCGCTGCACCTACCCCAGCAAGTGGGCTGACCGTCGATCCAATCACGCTGAGTAATAACGTGGCGGGGCCAGGCCAGCCGATACTGCTCAGCACCAACATCCAAGGCGAAACGTCGGCTATGTTTACCTGTTTGCCGGCTTCTACGATCAGGCTGCCAACGCCATCTTCACGGCCGATATGGATTACCTGGAAAGCGACGACACCGGTGAGCTCAATGGCATCTACTATCCTGTGTGGCCGGCGGATGGGTCATTTACAATGGAGTTTGAATGGGAGCCCCTGATGTTTGCGATCAGCGATGGCCAAAACAGTGTCACGGCGCTCTTCCAGCCCGAGACCTATGGTGCGGATCCGGAGAATGCGACCTACACCGTTGATGGCATCTACACCTATGCGGATGACGGCGAAACCCGCCCGGCTCGCCTTTATTTCCGTGATGGGGTGTTACGCCAGGTCTTTGGCTTTACCGGTACAGACGAGACCGGCGCGCCGCGTGAGATCACGCCGCAAGTGGGCGACACCTTCACGATCCAAGAACGCTGGCTGGATCTGGACGCCAATGGCGCGGTTACCGGTGCGGCCACCCAGGCGGGCGAGACACTCACCTTTAGCGATCAGCCGTTTACGTGGCAGGAACAGGATGCCGCAGCGGGTGAGTACATTGTCGGCTTTATCGTTGAAGATCTGGATGGCAACAAAACGCAGGTTTATGAAAGGATAACGGTTGAATAAAAAGAGCGAGGCCAGTACTGGCCTCGCTCTTTTTATTCAACCGTTATCCTAAACAATCAGCTTAGGCATCGACCGAAACCGGTAGCTGGACCACGATCGGAGCCTGCTCGGTCTGGCTGAAGGTAAGCTTATTTTCACCTTCGGCATTCGGATCATAATCGACCACGACATGGTCGCCGGTCGCATATTCACCCTTAAGCAGCCGTTTGCTCAGTTCGTTTTCCACCCGGCGCTGCAACAGACGGCGCAACGGGCGAGCGCCAAAGTTTGCATCGTAGCCAACCTCGGCAATATGATCAGCGGCGCTGGCGGTCAACTCGACCGTAAAGCCCAACTCCTCCATCCGCTTGTTGATGTCGTTCATCAGCAACATCACAATCTCGCGAATCTGCGGGCGGGTCAACGTTTCGAAGACGATAATCTCGTCGATCCGGTTGATAAATTCGGGCCGGAACATACGCTTGAGAGACGCCGCGTACTCGCCTTGCGCATACTTGCTCTCATCGAAGACGGGCGTGCTAAAGCCGAGCGGACCACGCTTGATCACTTCGGCGCCCACATTGCTGGTCATAATGACCACCGTGTTGCGGAAGTCGACCGTGCGGCCCTGGCCATCGGTCAAGCGACCATCATCCATGATCTGCAAGAGCGAGTTCCACACTTCCGGGTGCGCCTTTTCGATCTCGTCGAAGAGGATCACCTGATAAGGGCGGCGGCGCACCTGCTCGGTTAACTGGCCACCTTGATCGTACCCCACATAACCTGGCGGCGCACCAAAGAGCCGGCTGACGGTGTGTGCTTCGCGATACTCACTCATGTCGATACGCAGCAAGGCGTCATCATCGTCGAACATGAATTCGGCCAACGCTTTCGCTGTTTCAGACTTACCGACACCTGTCGGCCCCATAAAGAGGAAGGTGCCAATCGGCCGGCGTGGATCCTTCAACCCACTGCGCGCCCGGCGAATCGCATCACTAACGGCCACAATCGCCTGTTCTTGGCCGACAATGCGCTTGCGCAGATGCTCTTCCATGTGGACAAGCTTCTCGGTTTCGGTCTGCAACATGCTGCTTACGGGGATGCCCGTCCAGACACTGACAATCTCGGCAATGTCGCTTGGCTCAACCAATTCATCCAGGCCAGTCTCTTCACGCCACTGGGCGGACTCTTTGCCATATTCTTCTTCCAACCGCACGCGTTCGGTTTTGAAATTGGCCGCGTTGGCATAGTCACGCGCCGCCCAAGCCGCTTCTTCGTCGGCGACTAGCTTGTCCAAGTGCGCCTTTTTACCCTTCAAATCTTGTGGCATCGAATAGATCGCAACCCGCAGCTTGGCCGCGGCCTCGTCGATCAAGTCAATCGCCTTATCGGGCAGACGGCGGCCGGTGACGTAGCGGTGGCTCAATTTCACCGCTTGGACCAGGGCTTCATCCGCATAGGTGACATGATGATGCTCTTCATAGCGGCTGCTCAACCCGCGCAAAATGTCGATGCTATCCTCCACGTTGGGCTCATCGACATAGACGGGCGCAAAACGGCGCTCCAGCGCGGCATCTTTTTCAATCTGCTGGCGATACTCGTCTAGTGTCGTGGCACCGACACATTGCAGTTCACCGCGCGCCAGGGCTGGCTTGAGCATGTTGCTCGCGTCCAACGCACCGGCGGCATTGCCGGCACCAACTACGGTGTGCAACTCGTCGATGAAGAGGATAATTTCGCCTTCGCTGCGTTGCACTTCTTCGATGCAGCCTTTCAGACGTTCCTCAAATTCACCCCGGAAGCGGGTGCCGGCGAGCAAGGCACCCATATCAAGCGACATCACCTTCTTGCCCACCAGCGGGTCGGGCACGTCGTTGTTGATAATCTTTTGCGCCAGTCCTTCGACAATCGCCGTCTTGCCCACGCCAGGCTCGCCAATCAACACCGGGTTGTTCTTGGTGCGGCGGCAGAGCACCTGCATCACGCGCAGCACTTCGGCGTCGCGACCGATCACGGGGTCCAGTTTGCCGTCACGGGCAGCCTGGGTCAGATCACGGGCATATTTTTCCAATACGCGATACTTGCTCTCTGCATTCGGCTCGGTCACGCGTTGGCCGTTGCGCAAATCGTTGACAGCTTCGTAGATGCGTTCTTTGGTGACGCCCGCCTCGCGCAGAATATTGGCGCTTGGCGTGTTGCGTTCGCTGGCAATGGCCAGGAAGACATGCTCGGTGCTAATGTATTCATCCTTCAGCTTGGCGGCTTCCTCGTTGGCCACATCCATCACGCGCTTCAGACGCGGGGTGATGAAAACCTGGGCCGTGGGGCCATTGCCATAGGCGCTACTGCCAGACTTAGGCGCAGCTTCGAGCACAGCTTCGAGCTTACGCGCCATCACGTCGACCGAAGCTTCTAGTTTGCCTAACAGTTGGGGCACCGCGCCATCTTTCTGCTGCAGCAAAGCCAGGAAGAGATGTTCGGTATCAACCTGGGTATGCTTGTAGGTTTGCAGAATTTCATAGGCACGCATCGCGGCTTCTTGTGCTTTTTCGGTAAATCGATCAAATCTCATCATCGCGGCTTATTTTTTCCTCGCTATATAGATAACAAGCGGTTGACGACGGACCAAATATGACAGTCGGTGGTCCGTCGCCAAACCGCTGTTACGATAACGGTCAAACACTTTGTCTCGCTAAGTGATGTTACGCACTGGGAACGCCGCCATCCCTGGCGGCGTTCCCAGTGCGTAACATCACTCACTAATTTATCTACCTGTTTGATCTAAGTGAATCTATCTTCGTGACATAGTCATTTATATCACGCGGTCCCGATAAAAGGGTAAGCAATATTCCTAAGCAGGTTTTGTCTAATGTAAGGCAAACGGCGCGATAACGCAGCGCAAACAGTCGAATAAAAAAAGCATATTATAGAAGCAAGCTAGGGCAACGGGGATATAAATTTCTAATCAAGCCGCTCCACCACAGGAAATTATAGAACAAAAACAAGTTACGGTCCAACCTAGTTAACCGTCAACGTATGGCAAATGGGGCGGCACGGACCTTTGTCGCTGAATCGCCACCCCTAATTTATTTTACCCTTTTGATACGTTGTTCTATACGGTGTATGATTAGATGTGTATAAATCATGACTTCTCATAAAGTTAGGATAAAAAAGTTAACAAGTTAGCAGTATATTCTCCATCAACCAGCCGAGCAGAGATTATACTTTGCCAACATGGCAAAGCGCAGTACTGACCGGCATTACAACGAATAGGATCGAAACATGAAAACCAGACTCTCCCAAAAGCAGATCGAATCGTACCGTGAAAATGGATTTGTCGTGATCAAGGATTTTCTAACGCCCGAAGAGTTGGCAACGTGGCGCGATGCGGTGGACGACGCCGTCAAACACCGCGGCCGGCAGCGGATCCTTAAAATTGAAGAGAAGATCGACGACGATAGTTATTACAACAATGTCTTTGTGCAGCGCGTGAATCTGTGGCAGGACAACGAAAAGATGCGCCATTTAATGCTGGATCGTCGGCTGGGCAAAATGGCGGCGCAACTGGCCGGCGTCGATGGCATCCGCATCTGGCACGATCAGACGTTGATCAAGCAGCCGTGGGCCAACCCCACCGGCTGGCATCTGGACAACCCCTATTGGTCGTTCCATTCACGCGACGCGCTGAGCATTTGGGTGGCACTGGACGATGCCACGCTAGAAAATGGCTGTCTTTATTTCTTGCCCGGCACCCACAAACTCTCGCGCTTCGATAATTCTGGCATCGGGCCGAACATTGGCGATCTGTTCAAGGTCTACCCCGAATTTGCCAAGCTGCAGTCGGTCGCTGCGCCGATGAAGGCGGGCTCTTGCTCATTTCACAATGCCCTGTTGGCACATGGTGCCGGCGCCAACATGACGCCTGGTTTCCGTCGCGCCATGACGTGCGCTTATATGCCGGACGGCAGCACCTTCAACGGCCAGCGCAACATTTTGCCCGCCGAGCAACTCGCCAAACTTAAGGTCGGCGATGTGATCGACGATGACAAACAAGTACCGCTGATCTATCACCCTACAAAGAAATGTGTGACGGCTTGAGTCAAATTGGCATTATTCTTTTCATACAAAAAATTTTTCTCAAACATAATATAGTGTTGACAACATTCACACCCGCATGGTACGCTAATTGAGAGATCCCCAAGCTCACTGCACGCAATTTCTAGATGGTTACCAACTACGTTTTTGTTTCCTATATATATATTATTGCAATGAAGCTAATCTTTGGCTTTATTCATATCGTGCCATACCCACCCAAGGTCATCAAGGAGAGGCTAAATGAAGTATCAAAAGGGGTTATCGCGTCGTGAGTTTCTCAAGGTAGCGAGTGTTACCAGTGTTGGTCTTGCGTTGGCGGCCTGTGCCGCGCCAACCGCACCGGCTGGCAGTGGTGAGGCAGCCGGTGCTACCGCCGAACGAAAAGTCGTCCGCATGTATGCCCAGGGTTTGACACCCCGGGCGCGCTTAGAGACAGATCGTTGGGATCCGCCGCAGGCCATGTTGGAGATGGAGAAAGCCTATGAAGAGGCCCATCCTGATGTCGATCTTGAATTTATCGAAGATCTTCCTCAGGGTTATGATGAGTGGCTGGTGACACAGATGTCGGGCGGCACCGCCCCTGAAATCGTCTGGTATCAACGTGGTTTTATCGCCCGTGACTACGAAAAAGGCTGGTTTGTCAACCTCGACCCCTATCTGGACCAGCCGAACAGCTATATCGAGGGCAACCAAAAGTGGAAAGACGCCTTCCAAGGGCCGGTGATTGCCAGCGGCACGGCGCCCGACGGCCACATCTACATGATTACGGGCGACTTGGTCGGCACCGGCGTCTTCTATAACAAGACCATGTTTGAAGCGGCCGGCATCACAAAAGTACCTGAAACCTGGACTGAGTTCGAAGAGGTACAAAAGACGCTCAAAGACGCCGGCCACATCCCCGTCTCGATCAGCATGGATCTGGCGGGCGGCGTGCAACTGTATGGCAGTTGGAGCACGCGCATTATCCAAGATGTGATGTACGATCATAAAATGGCCGACCTCAACGACGGCAAGCCGGTCGATCGCACCTGGAAACCGGGTGAAAACCTGCCACCGCAAAAGATGGTGCGAGCGATCCGCGACGGCAAGTATAGCGCCGAAGACGCCGAGTGGAAAGAGATGCTCAATATCCTGAAGGGCTGGTCTGTGCACTGGCCAGATGGGTTCTGGGCAACGCCGCCGGATGATGTCTATCGGTTGTGGGCGGAAGGCAAGGCGGGCATGGCCTGGCTGGGCAGTTGGATGAACAAGCCCGTGCGCAACGATCCGTTGGTCGAGTTTGAATGGGGCATCTTCCCCAAGATTCCAACCATTACCGAAGAATCGTCCCCATTTGGCGGTTTAGATTTCCCGGCCATGGCCGGCGTGGGTGGGGTCTTCCAATATGCGCTGACCAGTGAGTCTGAAGCGCGCGGTACGCTAGACGCGACCGTCGATTGGATGCGCTTTATCACCGCGCCCAAGAACTTGATTACGCTGCTCAACGACCACGGTGGGTTTGCCCCCGGTACGGTGGACACGACGGGCGCCGATCCGTCGCTGGCCGTCTATACGGATATGTTAGTCAATCTAGGCGCCGAGCGGATCGAACCTTTTGACAGCATGTTATCGCGTGAATTTGTGGACACAATGTGGAACAATCTGCAGCAGTTCCTGGCCGGCCAAATAGAATTGGACGCCATGGCGCAAACAACACAAGCCGATATGAAAGCGGCAGCCGAGCAGTTATTGTCCGAGCACCCGGATTGGGCATAAGGCGTTTCAGAAATTAGATA
>JBBRVA010000186.1:0-11308 GCA_038247295.1 Caldilineales bacterium
AAAGCAGCCGGCAAACTCTGTTAAGCCATGATAGCGCTGGAGCAGATCAGTGATTTTGGGCAGATACAGCGGGCTGCCGATCTGTGTTGATGTCAGTGTCTGCCCCGCAATAAAATGGTTGATCATTACATCATGACCTTCGGGCAAGTTGTCGAGAAAAGCGAATACCGGTGGTGCAATACCGATGCTGCCGGCGGCCTGTGCACACTGGTATTCGTTTTGCCGGTTGATGCCGTGGATGCCCACATTGGATGCGCAGACGCGCATGACAAACGCTGTGTCATCGATGGTTATTTTATAGTTTTGATTCGTGATGCCGCCATGCAAAGGTTCAACGGCCAGGGTTTTCCCCTGCCATGCTGGTACCCGTGCTTGCACTTGGGCAATAATGTCGTTAATGGCCATGCTGTCATGCTCGCTGAATGGCTAGTTGAAAACCGATTACGCAATTGGAACAGTTACACAGAGAACGCTCCCACTATCCAGCCGTGGCCTGCTGCCAGGCGGATTGTAACATGGCTACACTCTTTGGCATTGCCGTTGCTGCTGCCTCTTGGCCCTCCATCTCAATCGAGACATAGCCCATAAAGCCGGCATCCAGCAAGGTGCGAAAGATGCGCGCATAGTCCAAGTCGAGCGTATACCAACTGCCGCCGCCGAAATAGGTTTTGGCGTGCGCCAACCAGACATGCGGCGCAATGCGTGCCATTGCCGCGTACATATCCGGCTCGAAGATAAAGTTGCCCATATCCAAGATCGCCTTCAGCCAGGGCGAATCGACAGTTTCAATGATCTGGGCCATATCATCCGCAAAGGTGGTCAGACCCCAGTGATTCTCTAGCAGCAGCATAACACCGCGTTGTTCAGCATAGGGCAGACAGGCGGCCATACTGTCCAGACACCACTTGAAGCCGTCTTCCTTGGTGTAGCCTTCCCACGGTTCCACCCAACCCTTGGCCTGGATCAGATCGTCAAAGCTGCCCGTTTTGCGCCAACCGCCCGAGTTGATACGGATTGAGCCGATGCCCAACTCGTGCGCCAGATCAATGCATTTGAGCGTGTGGTCGATATGCTGCTGGCGCTCGGCGGCCTCTTCCCAGACAAAATCTTGGTGGATGCTCAGGTTGTAGATGTCGAGCCCCAGGTGGAAGGCATGGCGCTTCAGCTGCTGTAGATAGCCGCTATCTTCGCTGGCTAGTTGACGATGCAGCAGTTCCACGCCCGACAGACCCAACTTGTGCGCCTCATTGAGAACAAATTCGATCGGCGTAACCTCTGGCGTAAAGTGCCAGTAAGAGTAGGTGGAGGTGCCCAAACGCAGGATAGGATTTGTGGTATTCATGCATGATCCTTTTGCTGTGTGATGTTCGTGAAGTTCAATGCCATCGTCTTTACTCCCCTCTTGTTCGGCTGTATAATAGTTGCAGCCGAGGTGTGATCAAGCTGAAAAATAGCATTTCGCTGACAAGGAGTGGTGTATGGGTGCAATGGCAACGCTCGAACTAAGCGTAAAATCGGAAGAAAAAGAAAATATTCAAGATATTGTAACCTTACTCAACGATTTGCCTGCTGACGCGTTGGTAACGGTGCGCCAGTTTGTCGCTTTTCTGCATCAGCAGGCGCAGCAAGGGCGCGTATTACAAGGTGTTGAGCCGCTGCCCGTCAATGGCAAGTCGGAAAAACCGCGCTATCAATACCCTACTGTATCTGTGCCTGCGTCTAAATTACTTGAACTGGCTGGAATTTTCTCTGGCTATGAAGGCGACGCCTTGGCTGATACTGAAGCGCTTTATGATGTTTAATCTTTGCCCAGATGTTTAAGCCTTTCAATCAATCAAGGTCAAACTATGCAAATTGTTGTAGACTCCTCTGTGCTCGTCGGTTTATTAAATCCATTGGATCATCGACACAATCAATCGACACAGTTAATTCGAGCTTTACAAAATGGTGAGCACGAATTGGTGTACTTCGATTGTGTGGTTGGTGAATCGCTCAGTACAATTGTGCGCCGTCTCTCCGAGAAAGGCCGGATTGCTGACATCCAGCACTTGCTCAATCAATTGGACTTGTATCTTCCACAAGACCAAATCAATTGGGTGCTGCCCGATGTACCGCGCTTGTACACAGAAATTCTTGACTTGATGCGCGCATCTTCCGGTGCGCTCAACTTTCATGATGCGTTGATTGCATTGGCTTGCCGCGATCGGCAGATTTCTTTGATTGCCAGTTTTGATGCTGACTTTGATCAGATTCACTGGCTACGCCGACTTAGTGCCCCGCAAGATTTGAGCAAATTCACGATAACAGAGTAGTCATGATTCAGAGGACTGGTAATGGCAACTGTACCGGCGCGCCAATCTCTGCCGAACGATAGGCGGCCAAAGCCACTTCCAATGCCCGCAGGCCATCTTCGCCCGTGATCGACGGCGCACGCCGTTCGCGGATCATGCCAACAAAATCCTGGATTAGCCCTTGGTCCATATTGCTACCCCAATTGTGCCACCGTGTCTTGCCCAACTGGTCCGAACTGACCGCCAGGTTTTGCTGGAAAGCATCGACAAAGACAACCCCTTTTTCGCCCGTCACTTCGATCTTCACATCGCCCCACGTCGGGTAACTGGCTGGGCGCGACCAACTGGTGTCGAGCGTGCCATAGACGCCATTCGCCAGCTTGAACGAGAGTAGTCCAGCGTCGTCGATGCCCAGGCCAGGGTGCAACAAACTTTCCCCGATCTCGGCGTAGACCTCAGTCACTTCGGTGCTCCAGAACCAGCGTAAGAGATCGATCACATGGACCGTATGGTCGATCACCGCGCCGCCGCCGCTAAGTGTTTTGTCGATAAACCAGCCGCCCGGCATCGAGCCGTGGTTGGTGGTCTGGACGGCAAAGATGCGGCCCAAACCGTCGCAATCCAACAACGCTTTCAACCATTGAATCGACGGCGAAAAGCGCACCGGGAAGGCGATTTGCAACTGCGTATTGGTTGATGCACAGACATCGATCATCGCCTGCGCATCGGCGACGGTGGTGGCGATTGGTTTTTCACAGAGAATGTAGGGCGTGCGACCGGCCGCTAACTCCACGAGGGGCCGGTGTTTGGCATTTTCTGCACAGACGATCACGCCATCCAGATTCTGATCCAACAAGGCGTCGAGCGTGGCGAACGCGGGGACAGCGTAGCGTTGCGCCGCGCTTTCGGCGCGCGCGGTATTGTCATCATAAACGCCGGCGATCTCGACATTGACGACATTTTTCAGACCGGTCAGATAACTATAGGCGTGACCGTGGGCAAAACTCATGATGCCAATTTTGATCGGTTGCTCGCTCATGCGGCCTGCTCCTCGAAGGTGGCAATGTCGATTGGTTGGCCGGTGCGCACCGATTCGATGGCCGCCAGCGCGACTTTTACCGCCATCAACGCATCCTGCGGCGTCACGCGCAGCGGGTTACCACTTTCCAGACAATGCAAAAAGTGGCCTAACTCGGCGGTATAGGGATTATCGCTGGGGGCTAATGGGCTACCCGGCGTGCGTGTGTAGCCATTGCCTTCCGCATTCGCCATCAACTGCGTGACCGGCGCATCATTTTCCGAATCCCATTCCAGCATACCGCCGTCGCCAGTCAGCTCTAACCGCGTACGCCAGACGCCAGGCGGACTGGCCCAGCCACCTTCGATATGGCCCAGCGCGCCATTGGCAAAGCGCAGCGTGATCAAGGCATGGTCGCGCTGCGGTTCACCGGCAAAAGAGAGACCACGGGCAAAGACGCGTTCGACCTCGCCAAAGCACCAGCGTTGAAAGTCAATATCGTGGATGCTCACATCCAGGATTACGCCCCCGCACAGTTCAAAGTTGCCATAGAAGCCGGGGTTGACGCGCGGAAACTGCCCGGCCCGAATCGTGCGGATCACCCCTGGTTTGCCCAGCGCACCACTGTCCAGCACTGCTTTGGCGTTGGCAAACTGCGGGAAGAAGCGGACCACCTGCGCCACGAAGAAAGGTACACCGGCTGCTTCGACGGCGTCCAACATGGCATAACAATCACGCAGATGGCGGGCCAGCGGTTTTTCACAGACAATCGCTTTGCCCGCGGCGGCGGCAGCCAGCACATTTTCTTTGTGCGCGTGCGAAGGTGTGCAGATATCGACAATATCAACCGCATCAAGAAATTCGTCCAGATCGGTAAATGCCTTGCCACCATATTGCAGCGCGGCCCTTTGCGCGGCTTCGGGAAAGAGATCGTAATGGCCGATCAGATCGACGGGCAATTGTTGCCAGCCCGTGGCGTGGACACGGGCAATGTTGCCCGCACCCATAATGCCTACTCGTTTCACGTAATAATCTCCCATCTATTAGATGCCGTAATGGTCATTAATTTCCTGCTGATAAGTCGCCACATCACCATTGAGTACTTCTTCGAGCGTCACCGTGCGCCCCGCATGCGAAGATTCGATAATCGCAAAGGCCGCCGCCAAATCGTTGAGACCGACTATGCCGTCCGTCTCGGGTTGGCCGCCGTGCTCAATTGCATTGAGCCAATCGTATTGCTGGATCGCATACGGATCGGTGAGGCCATGCGGGTAGAATTTTTCCTTGGTCGCTGCATCGGCCTTGGCATTAAACAGGGCCGTTGTCGTCGTGCGCGTGCCATCGTCCAGAATGACCTCGTTGCCTTTGATGCAGCCTTTCGAACCATAGACGGCTGGTGTGCCGGGGATGGAAAGCGCTTCGCCGTGCGCCCCCCACGACCAGAGCAATTGGCCCAGCGCGCCGTTCCAGAAGTTGATCGTGGCAAAATAAGTGTCATCGACATTGGCTTCAACCCGATTGATCACGTTGCCGGCTGCGTCACGGGTCACGCGCACCGGTTCAAAGGTGCGCACCGCGGCTTGCACCGAATAAATTTCGCCGCACACATAACTAACCCAGTGCATCGCATGCACACCAATGTCGAGTGCGCCGCCGCCACCGCCTTCCAACTTGCGATGGCGCCACGGCGTCTCTGCCACAATCTTATCTGGTGACCAGAAGCCGCCCACGCTGCCCATCACTGCCATTTGCAGATCGCCAATAATGCCGTGTTCGACGACCCAATGCGCGGCGCGTACACTTTCGCCCTGGCGTACATTTTCAAACAGCCCCAGCGTTAGCCCGCGTGTTTGCGCCGCTTCGACTAGTTTGCGTCCAGCTTTGACCGAAACCGCGAGCGGCTTCTGGATCAACAGATGTTTGCCGGCTGCCAAGCTTGCCATCCCCACTTGATGGTGCATATAGAGCGATGTAAAATCGTTGACCGCATCGACTACATTTGCATCGAGCATGGCCTGGTAATCGGTAAAGACCGCCACTTCGGTGTCGGGCTGAAAGTCGCTCAGGTAGATGTGTGGCGCCGCCAACGGATCTTTGGTAGCTGGATCGAGCACGGGGGGGCGCGGGGTTGGCCCTTCGCCGCGCGTGCGAAACATCAAGGCGTCATCCAAATTGCGCGCGCAGAGCGCCGTGATGCGAAAGTTGTCAAAGCCTGCCTCGCGCAACTGGCGATAGCCTTGCAAATGGGCGTTCAAAATGCGGCCACAGCCGACGATCCCGATGCGAATCATGGTGGTTTCTCCCTAAGAATTATTAATTAGCGATTACTTATTACTTGTTACCTATTCTAGCACGACAGGTACCAAATAAGTAATAAGTAATAACTAATGGGTAACGGCTAATGGCTCGGCGCTCTTGACCGGTTTGCGTAGGATAAAGAAGCAGACGGCGCTCATAAAGGCCAGCGCCGCGCAGACCCCGTAGAGAAAGTGAAAGCCAAATGCCTGTACGATGGTGCCGCCCAAATAGGTGCCCAACAATTGGCCGGCGCTCATCGTCGTGTTGAAGATGCCGCTTTTGCGGCCGCGCGTCTGTTGGTCGGCATTTTCGGCGGCAAAGGTCATGGCTGTAGTCGTGTAGCTGCCATAGCCCAAGGCGCGCATTACCTGGACGCCAAGCAGGAGTGGGAAGATCTGAGCCAGAAAAAGGTAACCCAGATTGGTCAGCGAAATGCCTAACCCGCCAGCGATCAGCAACGGCGTGCGCCCAATGATGTCCGACAGAAAACCAGCCCCCAGCATGGCGGGCAACTCAATCGTGGCCGCTAGCCCCCACAAACTGCCGATGGCCGTTTTGCTATAGCCCAATTCGGTCATGTAATTCGGCCACATCGAGGCCGAGGCAGAATGGGCGCTGATCCATAAGAAGACGCCAGCTAGGAAGGCTACGGGCAGCGCCCGCGCCGCCTTTGTAGCACCATGCGTGAGTTGGAGCGTAACGGGCTCGGCGATGATCGGCGCGCGGCGCACTTCGGTCAAGATCAGGGCGCAGATGGCGGCTGAGCCGTAGAGCGCAGCGCAGACCATCAATGTCTGCGCGATCGATGTGGCATCCGCCAGCCGTCCGCCCAGGGTAGAACCTAAGGCAAAAGCCAGCGAACCCAGACCGCGCACAATGCCCATATTCAAGCCTCTGCGCGTACCCTGCTCCATCAGATCGCCAATCATAGCGAGGCCAAGCGTGGCATAGGCTGCTGAACCGATGCCTTCAAAGATGCGGGCGGCCCAGGCCCACTGGCCGTCTGGTGCCCGGCTTAACAGGAAATAGGCAATTGACAATATGAGCAGCCCACCGATCAGGATCGGTTTGCGCTGCCCAATTCGGTCGGACAGGCGGCCCCAGGCATAACTGCTCAACAAGCTGGTAATGACGACACTGGAGAGGATCCACGATATTTGCGCATAGTCCGCACCGAGCGCTTGCAAATAGAGGGAGATGAGCGGAGAACTAATACCAACAGCTGTGTAAACGAGGACGGAGACGAGTACGAGTATAATTAGATTTTTCATGAAAAGTAAGACTTTCGCGGCTTACCCTGCGTATACCCAGTCGGGTTAGCGGGATGTTTCGACGCTTTGTTGCTCAGAAGGACAGCTTCGTCCACAAGCTCTGAAGAAGAAAGCTAGGGTCGGCGCAAACGCTGCGCCGACCCTTTACGCTTTTACTACTTACCCTTTACTACTTACTCTTTACTGCCCTGCTGGTCCTAGCGTACCGTTGATGATCTGAATGATCACAAACGAATCGGCGTAGGGGCTATTCTTATAGATTGGGTCTTCGTCAAAAATAGCAAAGAGGGTTTTGAGTAGTTTGTTAAACAGATAGGAATTGGTGAGTGTGCGCAGCCAGGACTCCTGGCACTGGCGCACGATGGTGTTACTTTTGGCGGATAAATTAAAACACAATTTTGAAACCTTGTCAACAGGGAAAAATGTTGTCTATATTTTGCAAAAAGGTTGTGCAATCTGTCGTGAACGGTGGCCTGTGTTAGAATCTTTCTGCTGAAATATCAAATTCTCTTTACAAAGGTTCTAAAATCAATGGCACCCAACTCGCACCCATCCTCACTTTTACGGCCAGAAATCCTGAATTTAGAAGAGTATACGCCGATCCAACCTTTTGAAGTACTCAGTCAGCGGCTGGGCATTCCTGTCGATCGAATTGTCAAATTAGACGCCAATGAGAACCCGTATGGTCCATTGCCCGTCGTGGCCGAAGCACTGGCCGAGTATCCCTTTTATCATATCTACCCCGACCCGCAGCAGGCTGAACTGCGCGCCGCGCTGAGCCAATTTGTCGGCGTGCCCGCGGAACATATTCTGCCCACGCATGGGGCCGACGAAATGCTGGACTATCTCTGTCGTCTCTTTTTACAGCCGGGGGATGCGATCCTGAATTGCCCGCCGACTTTTGGCATGTACAGCTTCGACGCCGGCCTGGTCGGCGCACAGACAGTTGAAGTATGGCGCAAAGAGGATTATAGTTTGGATGTCGAAGCGATTGAGAAGCGGGTATCAGAGATTGGAGATTGGAGAGTAGAGATTAAAAGCCAATCTCCAATCTCCAATCTCCAATCTCATCCAATCCCCAAACTGCTCTTCCTCACTTCCCCCAACAACCCCTCTGGCAATTGGCTGCCGGACGCAGAGTTGCGGCGCTTGTTGGCGTTGCCAGTGGTGGTGGTGCTGGACGAAGCCTATGTGGAATTTGCCGATCTGCCCAGCCGCGCCGATTGGGTGTTGAATTATAATAATTTGGTCATTTTGCGCACTTTTAGCAAGGCTGCCGGCATTGCCGGTCTGCGCCTGGGTTATGGCATCTGCCCGGCTTGGCTGATGGAGCAGTTGTGGAAGTTTAAGCAGCCCTATAATGTGAATGTCGCCGCCAGCGTGGCCGGCCTCGCTAGCCTGCGCCACGTTGATCAGATAATGGCCGTGGTCGAAATCCTCAAGGCCGAACGAAATCGCCTGTTTGCCGCCTTGCAAAACGTGCCTTATCTGCGCCCCTATCCATCGCACGCCAACTTTGTTCTCTGTAACGTGGTGGCGCGTGATGCAAAAAGCCTGAAACAAGCGTTGGAGCAGCGTGGCATCCTTGTGCGCCACTACAACAAACCCGGCTTGCAAAACTGTATCCGCATCTCGGTGGGCCGGCCAGAGCAGACGGATCGATTGCTTGCGGTATTGCACGAAATTTAGGGGCTAAGCAAAAAGCATAACGCAAAGGTGCAAAGAGGCAAAGGCGCAGAGTAAAAAGAACAACACCACCAGATTGCAGGTAAGGCCAGCAACATGGTTTCTGTTCATCGCCTAATTCCCTCGCCTACAGAACTTTGCGCCTTTGCCGCTTTGCGCCTTTGCGTTAAACTGTTGGTTTTAACCTTGTTAGAGTAGAGCGTTTCATGAAGAACCGAACGGCAGCCTGGATTAGCCTGCTCTTGCTTTTTGTCTACCTGCTCAGCTACAGCGGGGTCTATCATGCGGTGGATGAAATGTCGGCCTTGGCCGTCACCGAAAGTTTGCTGACGGGGCAGTGGTCTGTCAACCAGATGGAATGGGATCAAAGCCGAACCCCACCCCAGAACGAAGTGGGTGTTGACGGCCAGCTCTATTCTAAAAAAGGTCTCGGCATTTCGCTGGCCGCTCTACCCTTGTACGCCATCGGTAAACATTGGGCCGCTGTGGGTGCCGTGCAGATGGCGCTGCTGCTCAATCCACTCGTCACTGCGTTGCTCGCTTTCGTCTTTTTTTACTTGGTAAAGGCGCTGGGCTACGACGAACGCACCGCTATCATTGGCACATTGAGTTTGGGGCTGGGGACACTGCTCTGGCCGTTTGCGCGCACCATTTTTAGCGAATCACTTGCCGCGCTGGGGCTTTGTCTCGCCTTATTCGGTGTTGTCGCCCTGCGCGCCGCCACGGTGGAAAAGGGTGGCTTTAGGCTTACCTTTATCGCGGGTAGCGGCATTGCCATTCTGCTGTTGGCGCGCACAGCCAATGCGATCGTGCTGCCAGTGATTGTGCTCTATCTTGGCTATCTCTTTCTGCTGGATTGGCGCAAGAATGGCCGAATAAGCCGCTTGTTGCAGCAAGCCGTTGCTTTTGGGTTGCCCATCGCCCTCGCGCTACTCGCGGTCGTGCTCTATAATTATTTGCGCTTTCATACCCTGCTCACTTTCCCCCTCGCACCGTTCGAGCGTTTTAGCAATCCACTGGGTGCCGGTCTCATGGGCCTCTTATTGAGCCCTGGCAAAGGTCTGGTTTGGTATGTGCCCCTTGTCTGGTTGATCCTGCCCGCTGTGGCCTACTGGATAAAGGCACGCCGGCTGGCTGAAGGTCTACTGGTCATTGGCGTTGTTATTGCGCCCTTGCTGCTATATGCTCAGTGGTACGATTGGCCAGGGGGGCGCGCCTGGGGACCGCGTATGTTGGTGATGACGATGCCTGCACTGGTGATGTTTTGTCTGCCAGTCTTGGCCGCCTGGGGCGGTGTCAACGCTCCCCGCTGGCGGCGCGGCCTGTTGATGTTTGTGCTAAGCCTTTCCATTTTGGTTCAGTGCCTAGGCGTTTTGATTAATTTTGAACGTCAAGAGGGGCTGGATATGCAATCTGGCCTCACGTTTGACCAACTACTGTGGGAAGTGACCCACGCTCCCCTGCTCACCTACTGGAGCAAGCTCGCCTCGCCCAGCGTCGATCCGCTATGGCTGCAACCCTTCTTTTGGCGTAATCCGGGCTGGCTGCTGGCCGGTTTATTGCTCAGTGGTGGTATACTCCTAGCTCTGTTGCGCTTTGCCCGGCCAGGAATAGAGCGGGTCCGCCCACGCTGGATGTTCCTGACGATCGGCATACTCCTCACTGGTTTTGTCTGCGGCGTCGTAGTTGCGGCCAAAGCAGACCCGCGTTGGCAGGAGCGTAGCGCAGATCCACAGGATAACGTGGCTGTGGTAGAATTCCTGGCGCAGAATGGTCTTCAGTCTGATCTCGTGCTGTTGGATCTGTTGCCAGAAAATGATCTGGCCGGCCGTACATCGTTTTGGATGAACCAGGCGCAGCATCCGGCGCATACAATTGGCTGGTTACGCAAGCCGGTTATGCCACCCGGGGTGGAACAGCAACTTGCTGATTGGATCCGCCCCTATAGTCGGATCTGGCTGGCTTTGCAAGCAACCGACGAAAATGCGCCAGATTCAACTACAGAACGCTGGCTTGATCAAACGGCCTACCGCGGACGCCAAAACTGGATTGGTAGCCAGCGCGTGGTTGAATATTTGCTGCCCCCAGCCAACGCAGATGCGAAGACTGCCAGCAGTCCGCTTGTTTTTGGGGAGAATCTGGGCGCGCTAACCTATACGGTTCAGCCAGGGCAGGCAGCAGGGCAACAACTTGTGCGCCTGGTGTGGGCGAGTCAACCGTCACCTGATCTGCGTTTCTCGATCCAGGCGCTGGACAGCAGCGGCCATTTGGTGACCCAGGTTGACCGCATCCCAGGCCAACTAACCAATGCTGAGCACGCGTTTCTCGATCAAATTGGTTTGCAGGTTGCCGAATTACGGTACACATTAATTATCAAAGTCTATTATGCGGAAGGCGGCGCTGTCGTGCCGGTGCAAGCTTCCGGCGCACTGCCCGCCGAATACGCGGTCTTATTCACCACGCCATAAGGAACTATGTATGCGCCAGGCACATATTGAACGCAGCACCAAAGAGACACAGATCAAGCTACACCTCAATCTGGACGGCCGCGGCCAGGTCCAAATCAACACCGGTATTGGTTTTCTCGACCATATGTTGACCCTCTTCGCCGGGCATGGCCTTTTTGATCTCACCGTGGAAGCCAAGGGTGATTTAGAGATTGATGAGCACCATACCGCCGAGGATACAATGATTTGCCTGGGTAAGGCGCTTGATCAAGCCCTGGGCGACCGCCGCGGCATTGT
>JBBRVA010000187.1:0-11297 GCA_038247295.1 Caldilineales bacterium
GATTGAAACATTGCCTTTCCCTTCCTGGGATGTGTTTGATTGAAGCCGAAAAGGCCATCAACCCAGCCGAGGGATTGAAACGATTAATGGTTGATGAGCCTGTCGACTCAGTACGGCCGAAAAGGCCATCAACCCAGCCGAGGGATTGAAACTGTCCATGCTGGGTCAGATAACGATGATACGGTGGGCCGAAAAGGCCATCAACCCAGCCGAGGGATTGAACCTTGGCTCGGAGACCGGTCCCGGCGCAAAGTCGAAGGAGCCGTAGAGGTGTGCCTCTCACTCATCCACTGCCCCAGCACTGCTGCTTGTGCTGCCGTGGCACTGATCAAAATTCAGAACCCTTGCCGCTTTTTTGCCCTTTATGCATGAAACCTCCCCTGCGCGGGCATTGAGAACAACCCACCCGTGACCCCATTGCGCATGTGGGCGAAAGCATCCACCTCCAACCTATGCCGAGAATGAAGGCATAAGCAGTGGCTGACTACTTGTTTGTGCTTTGCCGCAAGAATTGCTTGTCGCTTGCCGTTGGCCCGGTCGAAATCAAGCCGACCGGCAGACCCAATGCGGCGTTGATCAGAGCCAGCAGCGCGCGTGGATCTGTAACCGACTCCAGTCGCGGCTGGCAGTGGGCCAGGGTGTGGGTAAGCTGTGCCTGGTACGCCAAGTCAAAGGGTGTGGGTGACGGCGTGATCTGGTCGAGCACACCGGTGGCGTGGTCATATTGGCGACAGACTTGCAACGCCGGCAGCGCAGCCAGACGATCCAAACACGTGACGGCCAGATAGTCGAGCGGGCCAACAACTTGCAATGCATAGCGCAACATGACCAGATCCAACCAACCGGCGCGAAAGCCTTGTTGCCAAGCGCCAAAACTGTTGCACGCATCGGGCAGCGCGTGGGTGAGCGTGGCATCTTCGCTCACGAAGGGTCCCGCGCCGTGGCGCGTGGCGTAGGCGCGCGTAATGCCAATTTGAGTGACCTTGCCGGTATAGTCTGCTTCGGCTAGTAGCGTATGCGCATTGGCCAGGGTGGTTGTACTCCACGTTGTGTACGGGTGAAAACCGGCCCACTCGTCTAGCAACACCCCCTGCGCGCCTTCAAAGATCACGGTGCCTGGCTGCGCCAGCAGATCGTCTAGATAGTCACCCGTCACAATCTGCGCCTGGGCGGCAAATGTCTGATAAGCCGCCATCAACCAATCCGCCCAACTGGGATCGGTGAGCAGTTCTAGCTCGGTGACTACGCTTGCCGTCTGTGTTAGCGCGCGGCACTGCACCGGCATCTTCGCCAAATTAACCTTGCGCAAAAAGGCGAGCTTGGTATAGAGCCGATCAGGGTTGGTCAAGTCGCCAACGTGGAGCACGTTTTCGCCATACGTCAGGGCGTCGGCCATCGTCTCGCCGATGCCCATGCCGCAACTGCCGTGGCGTTGATCACCGCGCACCAATTCGCGCAAGCGGTTGGCCGCGCGCTGAAAGGGGGTGATCACCAGCGCGCGCGCGTCGATCGTCGTGCGCTGGAACGCATCGTGGACGCCTAACGCGCGCAGATGTTGCGCTTCGGCCATCATTGCCAACGGTTCCAGCAGCATATAGCGCGACAGATGCGTGGCGGCCCCCGCCAGTGTGCCGCTGCCAAACTGGGCAAAGACATGATCTTGCGGCGTTGCGCCGTCCGTCACCACGCGGTGGCCGGCCTGGGCGCCCCCGTTATAACGTACCACCGTATGGGCGTCATAGGTACGCGTCAAACAATCGACAATCGAGCCCTTGCCCGCGTCGCCAAACCCCAAATCAACCGTCAAAAATACCTGGCGCATAGAAAAACCCCTTTATTCACGGTACAACCAACAGATACGCAGAGATCACAGAGGAGACACAGAGCACACAGAGAAAAAGCAATTAAGTGTCAGCAGGAGCCTAAACTTTCTATCTCTCTGTGTTCTGTGCAATTTCTGTGTAACTGTTGGTTCGTCAGCTGATAACTACAACGCTACAATCGTCCGTCGCTGATTCCCCACACAGGGCTCACGGGCAGCAAGCCAATGGCTAGTGGCGCAACGGGGATATGGGTGGCGGCGTATGGTGTGAGTGCGGTGGTGGCAGTGGCCGCCGCGGCTGGATCGTAGCCGGCTCGAATCAGGTCGTCGGCGCCGTCATTGAGATCGAAGATCGTGCCCTCGCACAGCCCGATTGCCAGCGCAATCGTTTCGCAGACGGCGGCTTCATCGTCGAGCAGCAGCACCCGTTCCCCCAACAGCGCCCGCCAGCGTGCCTGCACAGCGGGGTTCTGACCATGCGCCGTGTGGGTGGGAATGATGTGAAAATACTCATAGCGTGTCTGCACCTCGGCGATGATCGTTTCGATTGGTATGTCGCGTGCCAACACGTCGCCAATCTGCTGGGCCACCTGTTGACGCTTGACGACGGCATAGGGGTTTTCGTCACCAATCGTAAACAGATAGCCTTTGTGGCCGCGCTTGGCATAACAGTCGATGATGGTATGGCGCGCACAGTAGTAAAGACCCAACTCATACGTCTCGTACACCTGTCCGCCGCCGCCGCCTTCCAGATAGATCTTGCCCAGATCGTCGTCCATCTCCAAGCCAGACTCGAATTGGCCGATCTGCAAGGGCACCTTGTCGCAATAGGCGTCGCCGACAGCGCCAAACAGCACTTGCGGATCTTCAACATAGCCCTTTTGGATTAACATCCGCATCAACTTGCCCAGTTTAGTTTGTAACACGCGTGGCACGTTACCCATCGAGCCGGTCACATCGAAGAGCACAGCAATCGCCACCGAATTGGGATGCAAATCGCTATCGCGGCTCGCGCGGGTGCTGCCATAGGCATTCATGCCGCTGTGAACGCTGACAACACCCGTCGTGCGCACGTGATCATCATAGGTGAAGGCGCTCTGTTTTGTCTTTTGGCGATAGTTCTGCCGTGTCTCGTAGGCCGTATCGCTCCAGTTTGAATAACCCATTGTGAACTCTCTTTCTTTGTGGTAGTGAATTGATAGATAGTAGATAGGGAAACAGGAAAACAGGTAAATAAGGTAATAGGTAAGTAACAATTAGGTGGGCGGCTGGACGGGTCATATACTTCTCCCTGTCTCCCTGTCTCCCTGTCTCCCTGCTATAGCGTAAATGGTCGAAACTTCGGCGCGCCGTAGCAACGTTGTAAGGCTGCATTAAAATCATCAAATAGCTCCCATGCATCGCCGGCTCGGCGCGTTTGGGCGGGCAACAGACAGGCTTGCAGCAGCGTGCGGATCGGTTTGGGCACGCGGTCGGGCAGCACTGGAATGGCGGCTGTATTATTCGGTTTGCCACCCAGCAGTCGTACGAGACATTGGGCGGCCATGTATAGATCGGTGGCCGCCGTGGCCGGTTGTTGTGCCTGCACCTCCGGTGGGTAATGGTTCATATAAGCTAGACTCACCGCCTTGATCGGTTCGCCGATCGGCACGCTGTAACACCAATCGATCAGCATCCCGTTGTGGTCGGCGGGGCAGATCAGCACATGATCCGGGGTGAGCGCACCGTGGACGATGCCCAGGCTGTGCACAACACCCAATGCGGCCAGTATCCGATTAAACATCCAGGCCGCATCAGCGGCGTCGATGCCGTTGGGATAGGTGCGCAGCACCGCGGCTAACGAAACAAAACCCGTTGCCTCTTGCAGCACATTGATCTGGCGCGCCTGGCCGGCGGCGTCGGGCAGCAAAACGTGCTCAATCAGCGTCGGAAAGTGGGCCCGCAGCGGCTGGTCGGCCAACGCCCGGCTGATACGACGCAACGTCTGGGCTTCGGTCTGCAACAGATCATTGTTACGCGCATCCCGCACGCTCTTCAGCAACACGGCAGATCCTTCCGCGCCGGCCGGATAGAGATCACACAGGTCACCAGCGAACGGCGTCTCTGTGCCGACGTAATGATGCAGTCGGGTGGTGATGTCAATGTGAGGCGTGGCCTGATCGGCCGCACCGCTGAGTTGACGTTGGGCCAGCGTGTGCCACTGTTGCAACAACTTGAATGCTTCATCCGCCGTTGTGCGCTGACCCAGGTTGCGATCCGGGTGCGCAATCGCCGCCAATGTGCGATAGCGCTGCTTCAGCGCGTGTTCACCAAGGGTAGGCAATGGGCCGAAAACATCAGTAATACTTGTGGCGTTTTGGAGTTGGTGTAACAGCTCTGTAAGTGTCAGGTTCATCGCATCCTCGCTTTTGGGCTAGGCTTAGTTTTATTAGTGTTTATTATACACTAACTATTATAGTGTAGAAATGACACAATGTCAATAGGCAAATTGCTGACAATTTTGCAGGTAAAAAAAGTAGAGACGCAAGATTTTGCGTCTCTACTGGAAATCGTATTGAATACTGTACAACCTTTAGTTATTCGCCGTAAAAACTCTGCCCAGGTTCAAGCAGCTTGCGTGCTTGCAGAATCTCGTTGATCCCGTCCATCAGCCCCAGGTCTTGCGGGGTAGGGTGGCCGGCCATTACACGTTGCAGCGCCTGATAAAAACTCGTGCGCCCAAAGGCGCGCTCGGTCGCGGTGGCATCATCCAGCTTTGTGGTAATGAAAGCGATCAGCTCCGTACTATGGCCATCACTGGATGCCTCACCGGCACTGTAATGCACCACTGGTACATCGACCGTTTTAGCGGCTGGGGCGGCGCTGACCAACGGTTTCACAGGGGTGCCATTGATTGGCTGCATCTGGATCGTGGCGCGTTCAGTGATTTTTTCGCCGGGGTCGGCTACGACCAGGCGCACTGCTGGATCACCGATGACGGCGTAGCCACGGGCGTCGTTGTTAGCGGTCCACATGCCAGATACCTCGTAGGGATCGGCCTGCATGCCAAAATCGATCTCTTCTAACTGGTCGGTTAACATCGTGGAGAGTTCGGCATAACGCCCGTTGAAGTACTCCAGTGCCGAACCAACCGGATGGCCGTCCAGCAGACGCTTGATCGTGCTGCGGAAAACTTCGGTCTGCCCGCCCGCTTTGGGCCAGGTGAACGAGTAACCCCAGGCCCGATCCACATGGGCAATCAACGCCAGCGCGCCGCCCTTGGGGTGGCTTAGCATTTTGCACGGCAACTGGGCCAGAAAGGACTCTTCGGCCAGTTGCTGCCGATCTTTGAACGACTGCTTGGCAAACTCGTCATACATGGGCGTGCCGCCGCCAAAGCAGGCAAAGAACATCCCGATCAACCCGTGTAGATTGGCGTTGCTGGCCAGGTCATCGCCGGCAAAGTAAAAATCCTGCGGAATCTCGCCTTTGCCCTTCCAATGGTTGGGGCCAGGCCAATCCTGACAAAGTAGCGCACCTTGATGCGCCAGTTGACGTTGGCTGCCGCGGTTAAAGCCCATGCCGTGGCTCCCCGTAAAGAGCAATGCTGCGGTGGCTTCCTTGAGGTCCGCTTGGATCGAGGTGGCGTTTTGCATGTAAAGTAGACGGGTCCAGTAGGTGTTGTAGACAACGCCCAGCCAGGTAATGAACTGGAGATTCTCTTCCAGCGAACGCAGGGGCTTGCTCATAAAGTAGCCCAGGAAACTGGCAATGCCCAACCCACCAAAGAAGAGACCCGCTAATTGCGTCCCCTGCTGTGAACTGAGGCGCGCGGCGACGACAAACAGGCCAATGCCAACTGCGAACATCACCACGTACATGGCAATCGTCATGTAGTACGGCACCATAAAGGCGCGCAGCACGCGGTTGAACATGATGTTATTGTTCTCGAAACCATGTTTGATGTGTTCGAGCCAGAGGTCGTATAAGCGCCCATCCATAGCTGGCGCTGGCTGTGCCGCCTGGGGCGCTTCGGCTTGCGTTGCAGCCGCGACGGTGGTTGGCGCTACGGTTGTGGCTGGATCTGCTGGCGTGGTCGCCACCGCAGCTTGGGTAAGTGTAGTCTGGGAAAAGGTCGTCGACGGAGCCGTGACCTGCATGAAAACGGCGGCCGGCTGTGGCATAGGCAGGAAGGAGATTGCGGCGTCCAGATCCGAACCCAAGACTGGCGCATCGGTATCCTGATAGGCAAATGAAGCCGAACTGGGATCCTGGCGCAACAGGCCGAAGGATTGCACCCACTTCAAGATCAAGCCGCCATAATAGTCGGCCTGGCCCGGCCCGTTGTAACCGGCGGCAAAACTGGCATAGTTTTGGCTGCGCAACGCCTGCACCATATTGGCGTCGGCATTGATAAAATCAAAGAGACCCAGCACGTGATTGCGCTCGTCGGCCTGGAAGGCGTTGAACATCTCCTGCACATTGGCATAGCCAATTCGTTGGTGGTTAAAGCCCATGATCTGGGGTAGACCCATGCTGATCGAGAACTTGGCTGCCGTGTCATCCAGGCTGGCGGCAAAGTTCAGCGCCGCCCATTCGGCGCTTTGGTTGCCGTGGAACTCTTGGAAAGGCTGGTTGGGGTCGCTGCGCCAGGTGTGCCCTTCCCAACAACGGTCGTTGTTAAAGGTAAAACACTGAGCAAAGCGGTCGGGGTTCTGCTTACCCCAATAGTGATAAAAGAGATGGTTTTCAAAACGGATAATCATCCGGCCATCCGCGCCAAAAGCGTTGCCGCCCGATTCGACGGCTAGGATCGCCACGGCCAGCGCCGGGTCGATGCTTAATTTGGCAGCTAGTGCGTTGAGCAAGCCACCATAACGATTCCAAATACCGGCCAAGAGCTTCGCGCCAGGACCAGCCGATGCACCCAAGGCCATCTGTTCTGCGGCAGAAGGTGCCAACGGTATGCTGACCAGTTCGGGCGTAGAGGCCAAATAACCGGCCATGGCCCGGGAGCCACCTGCCATTGGTGGGGGCCACCGGTGTCGGCACTGGTTGGGGCGCCGCATCCGCCCGCGCAATATAACTACCATGCACATAACCCGCATTACCGTCATTGGTTGCCGCAAAGAGCCATTCGCCCGCTTCATGCATCACATCAAGCTGGGTCTGGTGTTGGAGCAGCATAAGCGGAGTCTGATCAGACCCCGCGCCACTGCGCAGGTTGAGCCCATCCGGTGCATTGACAACGCCCGTCGTCTTTTTTGTCTTGCGCATCTGCCCTACCAGTTCCACCGCGACCAGGGTTCGCTCCAATGCCGAGAGGTTAGGGAGGACAGCCAGCGCCGCGCCTTGGTAGATGGCCTGCCGATTCTGCGCAAGTTGGGCTACATCGAGCCCGGTTTTGGTGAGCACATCCCAGTTGCTGACACCCAGTTGACCGGCTACATTGTAAAAGGCATCGATTAGATTTTGATGGGTGAAAATTGGTGGAATGTTCCCCACTTGCACATTGGGTGTTGGGACCACGTTTGGCTGTTGCGGCTGTGCGCCATTGGTAGCCGGTTGTGCGCCGTTGGTGTTTGATTGCCCCACCTGGGCTGCACCCAACTCTGGTCGCCCCATATTGCCGATGCCGCCGACAATACGATTCTTGATCGAGCCGTTGGTGCGCCACGCAAACGAATCCCATACTGGGTCGGGCGAAGAGAGAATAAAGAAGGCGGTTGAGGCAATATAGGGATACTTAAAGACCTCGTTGAGCCACTGCTGATATTCATCGGCGTAGAGGCCCTCATCGGTAGAAAAGCCTTGGCCCTGGCCGTTGGAGTTGCCACATTCCAAAATGTGGATCAGCTTATTGGGATACATTTCATGATAATATTTGAAACTAAGCCCACTGTGGTCGGCCATCATCACCGAACCGCCGTTGGGCGGCGTCTGCCAATAGCAGTGACAGCCGAGCCAGTCTGCCCGCTCAATGGCTGGGCGGCAGATCTGCAACCACGCCTTATCTCGATGCAGCGGATCGGGTAGAGCCAAGCCGGGAAAGCCAAAGCTGGCCCACGGGTGGATCTGTTTCAGGCGCGCATAGACATCAAGAAACCACTCGTTAAAGCTGCGCGCGTCGTCGTCGGTGTTGCCCCATCCTTCGTACCGGTGCGCATGGTTAGGTTCGTTGTGGATCTGAAACTGCGTGCAATAAGGTTGCAACGGGCCGATGATCGGCGCCAGCGCGTTGACAAATTCTTCTGGGCTGGGATGCCCGCCGGTGTTGAAACCAGGGTGATGTAAGCGCGTGATAATCTCTAGATTAGGATTTTCAGCTTTGAGCCGCTGAAAGACATCCACATTGGTCAGGCTCATCATTTTGATCGATTCGAGCTTGGCCTCGCGGACGACCTGAAAATCCGCCTCTTCAAAGCGGCTGTCGTTGCGGCCATTGACACCGACTCTAGACGTACGTACCATTTGTTATTTCTCCAAGAATAGAAAATTATGGATTAGTTGCTCAGTCAATCAATTACTGACTCATGTTACGTAGAGCTACAGCAACCCCACCCTAACCCTAACGGCCATTAAGGTAAGGAATTTCGTAGGTGCGGTTTGTAACCGCACGTCTCCGTTCAAACCAGACAGTGCGGTTACAAGCCGCACCTACGACTTGCCACGTTTCTTACCTTAATGGCAGTGACCCTAACCGTTCGCGCCCAATGGGCACCCGGCTCACGTCGACGCCCTCCCCTAAAAAGCTTAGCTTTACCCACATGTATTGGTGAGGTAGATGGGAAGACAAGTAAAATAATTGGCAAAATGGCTTACGCAAGTACACGATCCGCCGGCCTTCACTGCAAAATGGTTGGTATGGAGGCATGAATCAAGCAACCGGTTAGAATAATTAATTTTGTATTTATTTTATCGGTTTGATTCATTGTCTTTTGTGATTTTTGACATTTAGATTGCCTTATACAATTTATATACCAAAAACTTAGCTGAATTATGGGGTGAACCCCATTTGGCTTTGACCATTTTTCGTTACCTGCCCTCTCCAACCTTACGTTACCAACTTGTGGGTAAAGGTTAGAGTGTGGGGGGGAGGTTAGGCGGGGGTGGCGCAGTTTCGCGCACCGTCGTCATGACCAGGCGGGCGTCGGCCAAGCGTTGCACCAAGCTGTGGACGGCGATCTGATCGCCATCGGGCGCTAGTTCGTCAAGCCGTGCCCGGCGGCGGGTGTCGCGCTGGATTTCCCCCGTCTGGCTGCCATCGTCGAGACGGGTCAGACGCAGGCAGATGGCGCGCATGCGTTCGCGGTCGGCATCGTCCAGCTGGTTGTAGATGCTATCGGCGGTGCGCGCAATCGCTTGCTGTACGCCACCCAAGGTGCGGTATTCATCGGCGCGCAGCCAGCGGCCGTGACGGCGTTTCCACAGTTCGAGTAGGGCATGTTGGAGCAGCGGCATCGCCCCCGGCTCGCCGCTCACATCGTCGAGGATGGTATTGCTCAAATCGGCTTCAAAGCGCAGCCCGACGACGCGCGCTTGTTGTTCCATCGAGCTGCGCAGTTCTTGCGCATTCATCGGGCCAACCAGCTCCTGGTGCGCTTGCATCAGTTCGCGCAGATGGGGGAAGCTGGCGCATTCGCCCCAGAAGTCGGCGCGCAGGGTGAGGATGATTTTTGATTTTCGATTTTCGATTTTTGCGCAGCCAGCAAACTCAGTAGGCGATCCAGGAAGGCTTGACGTTGGGCGGCATCGCTGCAGAGGGTGAAGAGTTCCTCGAATTGGTCCACGACGATCAGGTGCGGCTGGTCAGTAGGGACATCGGCCAGGGCGTTTTCGAGTTGGGTGACGGGGTGGCTGGTCGGGGTGAGATAGCGCACGACCAGATTGGGGTTTTGGGTTTGGAGGGCCGGGACGAGACCGGCCAACACGAGCGACGATTTGCCGGAGCCGGACGCCCGCCCAGCCGGCTATAGAGGATGGGCGTCGCTACGGTGGTTAAACCGGCAGTGGCGGCCACCAGCGCGCGATCGACCTCGCCATGTTGGCCCAATTGTTGGTAGAAGATTTGCGTCAACGTTAGCGCGGCGGCGGCCTGGGCTTGCTCTTGCATGGCGACCACGGCAGGCATGCCCAGGTTGCGTACCAGCCCTTGCCCCAGATAACTGAGCGCGCTGTCGGCCTCGGGTGGGGCGCTGGCGCAAATGGACAGGAAAGTGAAATGGGGCAGACCGCGCGCACCGCGCAGCTTGCGCAGCCGGTCGATCAACTCAGTTGCTGTCACCCGCCCCACGTGACCCTGCCCATTAGCCAGGAAGAGTGCGGCGTCGCCGGTGCGTTTGTTGTACATGCCGTGGCAGACAATGTGCAGTAGGGTATATTTTTCTACCGTCAACCGTTCACAGAGCGCATCCAGCGTGGCCGGGCCAACGGGCTTATGCGCAGCATGATCCTCGCTGCCTACGCCGCTGGCCAATACATCAAAAGGTATCTCGCCCAGGGCTACACTGACGCCGGCCAGGGCGGTAGGCAGGTCAAAGGGGCGGAGGCTGTAACGCTCCAACCCGGTGGGGCTGGCGGCGACGACCAGGGCGCGCAAATCGCGCCGGCCAATCGCCGGGAAGCGGCTGTCGGTAACGCTGGGCAGATAGAGTGAATAGAGCGCCTGTGCACTGCGCGCCAGCAAACTCCACCGGTTGTTGAGCGGGACACAGAGGCGTTCCCAGCGCAGCCCGCGTAAGTCATCGGCCCCGATAAAGAGTAACACGCGCAGATCGTTGTTACTGTCAGCCAGCGCACGCGTAAAGGCATCGCGGATGCCGTTGTTGAAAATCGCCTGCCCCAGTTGGGCGCCGTAGTGCATGGGGTCGAGCTGGGCCAACAACTGCTCCTGGTCAATTGTCAGCAGCCCTTCGCTGCGCACAGGCAGAAAGTGGCCCGGTCGACTCTGCTCTGCGATTACATGCCAGCTGTCGCCTACCTTACGTTGAATGGTGATTTCAAGTGTGTTCATGAAGCTACCGCTTTGGTCAACGTAGATTTTGTCAACCAAAAAACGCTTGGGGCCTTTAGGCTAGTTAAAGTGTTTTGCTTGGGTAATATAAATTAGGTGATTAGCAAATTATAGAGGCAGTTCGATAAAATAATAGAGGGTTGAACTTACTATTTACCGACAATTATGTTGGCTAGAAAGGATAATGATAGTATTAAATTAAATTGGGGCTCATAAAATATTGGCACGCGGTATGTAGTTTTTTGTGCCAAGGTTTTCCCCTAGCCCAGGATTACCCTAAATTTGGACTATACCTGCCATTTTTGACCTACTTGTCGGATATATCAATTGTTGATACACTACGAGAACCCCCTGCAAACTGCCGAGTCTGCGGCGGAGTAAAGCAGCAAGCTCTCAGTTTGAAAACTCATACAACAGCATAGAAGAGGTAACCATATGCAATTAGGGTACAGCACTTGGGGTATGCCCAATGTCCCCATCGAC